>JAPLKA010000035.1 GCA_026388315.1 Pseudomonadota bacterium
GGCATAGCTTCCAAGGTTTGAATTGGAGCTTGTGCCTGCATATTTCTCTTTCTTACCGCCACTACGGGCTGCATATTCCCATTCTGCCTCTGTGGGAAGACGATAGGATTTGCCAGTTCTGCTGTTGAGCTTTTGAATGAAGTTATGGACATCATTCCAGGAAACAGTCTCTACGGGGCATGTATCGCCGCAGGATGAAAAACGTGAAGGGTTATTCCCCATGATGGCCTTCCACTGTCCCTGGCTCACCTCATATTTGCTTATGGAGAAATCAGAGACGCAGACATTGTGGACGGGCTTTTCATTGGTGCTGCCGGAGGTATCCCCCATGTCGAAACAGCCGCCTTTGACGAAGACAAATTCCATACCGGTTACGGGGTCAGTAAATACCTTGGCTTTGCCGCCAGCCAAAAGCTCCCAGTCAAGATTACCCTGTATACCCCTTGGGAAGTCCTGCAACACGTTCCAGTATATCTTCTTGCCCTTGCCGGGTTTGGTTTTCGGGAAGTCCCCTTCAAAGTGAAGGTCTTTGTTATCGAGTGTTTTGCCGTCAATAGTACTGGTGAGCGTCAAGTCTTCTTCCTCCTGTGTATCGGAGACGACCTCAAACTCCCACACAGCCCTGTTACCTTCCTGCCTGGCGACAGCGTTCTCTACACTTGCGGCAAAGGAGGATGAAAAGAAGGTTAATAAAATTGTCAGCACAGAGATGAACATACGCGAATAACATGACAATTTGTTGCTGTTCTGAAAGCCCCTATCTGGCATCAATAACCTCATATGCAATGATGGTATCTTCGCAATAATCCGCGATTTCTGAGTATCGTTTAAAGAATGCGGTGAAGTCTACCGGCTTCAGAGCGGTGAATATACTGGCGAATGCGCGGTTATGTGCAGGGTCCATGGCAACGATAAAGAATGCCTCGGTGTCCCGTGAATGATTCGGGAGTGTGTGCATAATGAGTTCTGTCCGGGAATTTATATCTGGATAGATAAATTTTCTGCCTGCATTTAAAGCGTTTTCCTTGTCGTGGTCGTTGGGGTAAAACATAACCACTTTATCATCAGCGGTAATATTGAAGATTGCGATAAGCGCTGCTCGTGCTGTATTTACCTCAATAAATGCCTTTTCACCGTTTTTGTAGATGGAACTGTTTGCTTTAGCATTAAGACCGATTGGTTTTATTTTCAATTCGGGTGTTGACACATCAGCTGCAATCTTAACCCTGTATTCCGGTATCGGCGGGGTTGACGGGTCTTTCTGATACTGGGTAAGCGGCAGCCATTCCGCCTTTTCTTTTACAATGAATCCCTTTGCGTATGTCTTAATGAATTCAGCGGTGAGGGCCATATTGGTGACGAGGGTACTGGAAGTAACACTCACGCCTGCCGCCTGCTCAATCGCTGATGATCGCGCCCGCTGGAGCGCAATCAACTGGCACTGCTCAGCGCTCATGCCTACGATGGCACAGGAACCTTCTGCCGCTATACTTTTGACAAGCCTTTCAGCATGGGCCATGCTCAGGCATATAAAGAAAAATAGACAATGTGAAACAGATAATAATATCAATAACCTTCGTGTATTGAGCATTCAATCCCCCTATTTTACCCATTTTATAGAACAATTATCGTCATATTAATATGACCAGTCAAGTTTTAAATTTTGCACGCCTAACCCTTCAAAAGATGAGATTCCCGTCGTCAGTATTGACTTTCCAGAGATTGCAGCAATTGCTCTAATTGCTTATAAAGGGGTTGGCCCGACCCCAATAGAATCGGATGGATTTCCAATTACCACCTTACTGCCCGCCCGCTGCATTTTTTTGTTCGGTGTTCTGATGATTGTCTACTCAGCGACCACATTTTGTCCCAACCAATGCGATTACTTTTTGGCAAGCCAAGGCAGTTTCGCCACTTGGTAGTCAGCGAACTCGCTTACGAATCTCTCCGCCCAAAGGGCCGCCTGCTCAACAGCATGCCCAAGCTCACTGTCCAGATAGGTCAATTTATGCCAGTGTTTATGCTTTGCATAGGCGTCCTCGAACATCCAAGTGGCACCTTCCCCTTCTTCCTGTAGAACCACCGTCACGCACTCTGCCGCCTTTGTCACATGAGGAATTTCATAGAGGTGTCCAGATGCCTCGGTATTCTCGATCAATACAAACTTAGAGGAAAGGGCATACCGCATTACCTTCTGGATGATACTCTCACCTGTTTTATCTGGTTGCTCTTTGATGATGTACGTATAGTAACCGAGTTCCTGTAGCTTGGATTCAATCCTCTTCAGTCGAGCCAGCGCAGGTCCAGCGTCCTTCCCAAGGACTAGAACCGAATCCGAGTTCTCCAAGATAGAATCCGCACGGTGCCACACCAAATCGAAGGCTGACTTGACCGACTCCACGACTGACTTGGGCTGAGTGCTCCGTGGGAGCCTAATTTGCCACCGTACGAAGATGTGAACGTCTTCGTCATCCCTTATTGGATTCACGAAAGGATGACCCTCGTTGGCAAGGCGACGGACAGCGCGCTCCATGGCCTCAGCGAAAGCATAAGCTGAAAACTTATGCTCCCAATATTTGGTGTAAAGATGCTCTTGAATCTCGCAGACAAGGAATTCACCTTCTCGTGACACAGTTGTCTCCGGAAAGTAGTCGTCCAGCACCCATATATGGATATCTTCGGGCATGGCCTCTAAGTTCAGTCGCTCTAACTCCTTAACGCCGATAGTATCGTCATTTTCCCCACGGAATTTCTCCCACTCGTCTGCCGCTTCTGCAGCCTCGTGCCTGAATTCCTCGTGCTCGTCAGAATTCACTTCTGCCCCCTTTGAGACTATGGTCTCTGCTACCGAACGTGGGCATCAGCGGAAACCCGTAGTTTAGGCAATCCGCTGCATGCCATGGTTAGGTGCCCAGATGAAAAACAATGAAATATTTGCCGTAATTCGACTGAATATATCTATAATTCTTTTAGTAAGATAGGCTACCTGTAATGTTATCTGGAGTCATTGGAAAGTCAGTAATCCTGTCTCCTTCCCGGCTCATCCGTTTCCTCTCTGAAGCGCCAATACCGCTCACCGTTAATCCAGACGACAATGTCTTCGGAAATATTTTTGAATTCAGAGAGAACCTCCCCTGATATCGCCAAATTCCCGCGGTCATTCTCATAGACAAAGGACCCACCAAACTTCTCCTGGATTTCCCAGACCGCGGTTTCTTGATAGAGAATCTGCTCCAGGTTAAGTTCACCAAGCATCCATTTAGCCACCTCTAATGCTGTTGCCTTCATGATACTTTCTCCTTGTTGTCAGTTGCCGGAACCGTCAGGGCATCTTCAGGAAAATGCCCGTCTTCCAGTCTGCTGCCACTGAACCATTTGCATGTGCAGTGGCTTTTGTCCATCAATAGGTCACGCACGGTCATTTTGGGACCTCCAAATTTTAGTTGTACGATGTCAACTTCTTTTGTGCTTGTTCATTTTTATCTCCTTTCAACAATAAAGGTTTTGTAAAAAGATTCTGATCTTTTTTCACAAAACTCTTTTAATTCCAAACTATTATTTCAAAATAGCTTGTCTCCCCCTACCGAAATAGGGTTTTTATGTGTTTGCGAGACCATAAAGGAGACAAGCCCAACATGCCCAAAATAGCCCGTTTCATCATCTGGATATGCTCTAAATTCACCAAGAGTGAAATAGAACAAATTGTTTCCGGCCTTGCGGATAGCGGATATTCTCCAGAACCGCAATCCGGAAGTGAAACCAAAAGACGACTTCCAAGAGAAGTACCCCAATTACAGAAACTTTGCTGTTCCGCCCCTGCCGCCCCTGACGGAGCCTCCACAGAAGGCTCAACCTCTTCAAAAGAACTACAAGAAACTCCTTGCAGAATATGAGCAGGTCCACAGCAAACCTCTTGTTCCCGTACGATATCGGGCCGGCTCTGTTCGTGTGCCTGACCTCGTGGTATGCCCCTGCTGTAATGCTCCCCATCAGTACATTTACTACAACGACGGGAAGAAAAGGACCCAGCTTCTCTGCAAGGTCTGCGGGCAGCTCTTTCAGGCAGACAGGCGGTTCCAAAGAAAGACAAAATATTACTGTCCCTACTGTCACCATGCACTGTTTACGTGGAAGGAAAGGAAAGAGGTCGCCATCTACAAATGCCGCAATAATAATTGTGAGTACCGGATGCGGAAGATGAACAAACTCAACGAGCGGGAAAAGGAATTGGTAAAAATACGGAGTTCACAGTTCAAGCTTGCCTATCAGTACCGGGAGTATCATTTTGCACTTTACGATCTTACCCATTCTACGCCGGAGGATCAGTCCCTCAATCTCACAAGAACCCACAACGGCCCTAACATCCTTGGCCTTATCCTCGCCTTCTACGTCTCCTTTGCGCTTTCTGCCAGGAAGACCGCCCTTGTCTTGCGATCGGTATTTGGCATCTCCATTTCCCACCAGACAGTCCTGAACTATGCTGCTGCAGCTGCCTTCTACTGTCATAGGTTCAACTTGAAGCATAAAGGGTCCATCGATCTTATAAGCGCAGGCGATGAGGCCTATATAAAGATTATGGGTAAACATCGCTATGTCTTCTTTTTCATCTCATCGGAGAATCTGAAGATCACCGCATACCATGTAGCCGACAGTAGGGAACCGCTTCCTGCGATCATCGCTATGAACGAGGCGATCCGCACGGCAGAGCCGGGACAGACAATAATTCTTGTCACCGATGGCAACCCGTCATATCCTGCGGGGATACACTACCTGAACGAACAGAGAGGAAAAGATGCGTCGCTTACTCACAAGAAGGTGATAGGACTCCAGAACTTAGACAGCGAGTCGGAAGCCTACCGGGTTTTCAAGCAGCTTATTGAAAGACTGAACAGGACCTTTAAACATCATGTAAGGCCCTCGCACGGGTTTAACAGCCTCAATGGTGCGATATCACTCGTCACGCTATTTGTCACCCATTACAACTTCTTGAGGCCTCACATGTCTTTGAATTGGAAAACACCCATTCACATGCCGGAACTGGAAGGGGTCAACACCATCCAGGGCAGGTGGCAGAAAATACTTTCCCTTGCTGCCTGAAGGGTAACTTCTCTTCGATTGTCAAAGAACAATAAAAAAACCTGCCGTTTCTCTATCTCGTTGCGGACATAAAACTCAGTTTATGTGCATGTTTGGCACATCGCATTGCGTCCGACTTCTTATGAATTCCTCTAAACATACTTGATGTTCCTGTTTTCATATCTCACATACTTCTTTTCATGAAACTTTTGACAATATCTTTAAATGGTGTTTGTAAGAATGTTTGAAATTGCGTTTTTTTCGGATAAACCTACTGAAGATTTTGCTTATGTATTACTTATTTGCAAATTTGTTCAATTATTTTTGCACTTTTTCTCCACTCCCAGGGAGGGGTCGGGTTTGATTGCTTCCAAAGTCCTTTTCGTTCCTTTCGCGCCCGTTGCTCAGCGTTGTAGAACTCCGAGACATAAGGTTTGTCGACGTATTGCATATACGCCCAGGCATATCCCGATTCAACCATTTCAAGGTTGATATTGCGTCCGTCGAGAAAAACATAGCCGACAACCCTGCCGAGACGGTCTCTTGTAAAACCAGGGATGCGAGCTTATCTTCCGCTTCCGGTCCGTATTCCTGGTTTTTTTCCGGTGAGTCTATGCCTCTCATGCGGACCGGGACGAAACCGGTCTTACGATACTTTGAATCGAGAGGATATCGGTTTCGGTCATCGGGGACAACATGAATGGTGTCGCCATCTGTGATTCTTATTACCTTTCCCGTAAAATCTGACGGATTAGCAGCATATACCGCCAAAGGGTATATGAAAACTACAAGGATGGCTGTTATGAAACCCCTCTGGAATATTTCTGAAACATTTTTTTGTTTACTCATGAGCCAACCTCCCTCTGTATGTTTCAATCATTTGAATTTGTATTACTTCTCGATGTTCAAGGAAGTAATACATTTCATAAGATGAAAATTTGTTTTCACATAAAAAAAAGGAGGAAATTATGCTCAAATGGTATTACGAAGTCCTGAAAAATTATACGGGTTTTAGCGGAAGAGCAAGTCGGAAAGAGTTTTGGTATTTCACCTTGTTCAACGCCATCATCACCATTGTACTTGGCGTCTTAGACCTTGTAACAGGCAGTTACCTGACCGAATCCGGTATCTGGTTTTTGAGTGGCGGTTATGCCCTGGCCTTATTAATGCCAAGCATAGCCGTATCGATCCGGAGACTTCATGACACTGACCGCAGCGGATGGTGGGTGCTTTTTTCTCTGGTTCCCCTCATTGGTATTATTGTGTTTTATGTCTTCATGGCGCAAGACAGCGAACCCGGCGAAAATCAATATGGACCGAACCCAAAGAAAGTCGGCTTGCCCCCTGACAAGTGAACTTCCGTTATCACAACTGCCGTCATTTTACTATGGCCAAACAACAATTATTGATTCCACATCATTCAACGCTGATTATATGCTTGATAAACTTCATTAAAAGAAGGAAAGTAAAGTATGGCAAAAAGAATACTCGTTATTGCGGAAAAGCCCTCTGCGGCAAGGGATATCGCAAATGGCCTCGCAGACAATTTCAAAAAGAAAGAGGGGTATCTGGAAGGGTCCAGATATATTGTTGCGTGGGCGAGAGGACATCTTGTTACTCCCAAAAACCCCGATGCTTACGGAGTCCAGTGGAAGAAATGGGATCTCGATACGCTTCCGATAATCCCGGAGAAATTTCAGTATGAAGTAATAAGAGCAACCACAGGTTTATTTAAAGTTCTCAAAAAGCTTATCAACGATCCCGATGTGGAAAGCATAGTAAACTGTGGTGATAGCGGAAGAGAGGGCGAGCTAATCCAACGCCTTATTTATATCATGGCAGGTAATAAAAAACCCGTTAAGAGGATGTGGACATCCGAGGCGTTAACGCCTGATGCAGTAAAGCGTGCTTTTGCCAACCTGAAAGATGCCGGGGAATATGACCGCCTGTTTAACAGCGCTATCGCAAGGCAGCATGCAGACTGGCTTGTTGGAATGACAAACACCCGGGCATTTTCCGTAAAGTACGGCGGGTTCAAAAATGTGTATTCTATCGGAAGGGTTCAGACAGCGACCCTTCGAATCATAGTTGACAGGGAAAAAGAAATACTGAATTTTAAGCCTGAAAACTACTGGCTCGTAAGGGCTAAGTTTAAACACAAAAGCGGTCAGTATGAGGGCCTTTGGTTTAATGCAAAAAATCATCCGGAAGAAAAAGAGGTTTCGCCCCGGCCCCCCGCAAAAGATAGTCCCGAGGATAAGATATCATCCAGGGTTTCGACAGAGAAGCTTGCAAAAGAGATCATTGATCGCGTTAATGGCAAAAAAGGGGTTGTGCAGTCTATTACCAAAAAATCAAAAGAAGACCCTGCGCCATTGTTGTTTTCCCTGTCTGTTCTTCAGCAGGAGGCGAATAAGCATTTTGGTTTCTTTGCAGAAAAAACCCTCAGCGTGGCCCAGTCACTCTATGAGAAAAAGGTTATCACCTATCCGAGAACCAGCAGCCAGCACCTCGGTGAAGAATTTGACAAAGATGCAAGCAAGATACTGGACAAGCTTTCTTCATCCGGACAGATAAATTTCGACATCAGAAAATGTACAGTTAACAAGAAAAACAAGAAGGTATTTGATTCATCGAAACTCGCTGATCACCATGCATTAATTCCTACGGGGCTTACTGCCGGTTTATCGCCTGATGAGCAGAAACTTTACAACCTTATTTGTACAAGGTTCATCGCTGCTTTTTATCCTACATTCAAATATACCACCACAACCGTTGTTACCCTTGTCGGAGCCGATACCTTTGAATCGAAAGGCAAGATAGTTCTTGACCCGGGCTGGAAAGCGGTATACGGATCCAAAGATCAGGACAAGATTATCCCGGATTTACTTAACAACGACCCTGTTGCCACAATAGGCGCGCATACCGAAGCAAAACAGACTACTCCCCCTGCACGGTACAACGATGGCACCTTAATCAATGCCATGACAAATGCCCAGAGGTTTATAACCGATGCAGCACTCAAAAAAATACTGAAGGAAACTGCGGGGCTCGGCACAGAAGCTACCAGATCAAATATTATCGACACAATAATCCATCGCTTTTATGTAAAACGTGAAGGCAAGCAGTTTGTTCCTACTGATAAAGGAATATTCCTTATTGATACACTTCTCGATGACCCCATTGCAAATATCGGCAATACGGCACTCTGGGAACAGACACTTGATGACATCGCCGCAGGAAAAGTGGCATCATCCAATGAGTTTATGGAAAGCATAAAAAAATACATTACGGGATTTGTTAAAAAGATCAGAGGTGCCAGCGCCGGTACTCCTGCTAAATCACAAAACAATAACTATTCAACAGATGCTTCTCCTGTTGGAAACGGAAACGCCCCGACAGGGCAGGATAGCATTGGTTCCTGTCCCGAATGTGGTAAAGATATTATTGAAACCGCAAAAGGATATTCCTGTTCGGGATACTCCAATGGCTGTAAATTTGTAATATGGAAAGATTCCCTTAAGAGACTCGGCGGGAGAGAGGTTACCGCATCCCAGGCAAGAAAACTTCTCAACAATGAGACTATAAAATTATCCGGACTCACTTCTAAAGCTGGTAAAAAATACGATGCTGGCGGCAAACTTAACAAACACATACAGTATGGATGGCAGATAGGCATTATCTTCGACAACAATGGCTATTCCAACAACAGCAGTTCTTAAAAAGGTGGCAGCAATGGCAAAAGAAAAAAAAGTGAGAAGACCAGTACTCAACGAAGTTCCCTTAAGTTCCACCATGAAACCTATGACTGTGAATATCACGATGAGCCCCGGGCAATGGGATGGATTTCTCAAAGCAGCTTATGACAGCGGAGATAATTTAATTGAAGTGGAAAACGAGTTTCCGGTCAGAGCATACCGGAAACTCCCTGACGCATAATATATGGAACATCATCGTTTGTTGAGATTTGCAAGGGAGATGCAAGGAAAAAAACAAAGAGCAGTTGCGCAGGCAGCTTGTATTACACAGCAATCTGTCAACGCCTATGAGCATGGATACGCTTCTCTTTCCGTGGATACCCTGAAGAAGATTGCAGTAACAATTGGCTTGAATCCAGAGTATCTTTCTGATCCAACCGTTAACCCTTTCAAGTCGGACGAATTGATAAAAATGGAACTGCCCGAGAGGTACATAAATTCTGGGATAGATTTCGAGATTTTTTATTTTTTAGCAACGAATAACAAAAGACTTAGAATAATATTTTTATATTCGATGTCAACGAAATCAAAACAACTGTTACGCGGCACAATATTTGGAAACCCCGTTTGGGCAATAGCCTGCCAAGACACAGATGGTAATATTTTTCTTTTTAAACGTAAAAAAAGATTAATGGGCCCTGTTTTGGGGGACCAGGAGTTACGGATTGAGATTGTCAAATATAGAAGCGCCAATAAATTGATATTAATCGAAGACAAGGAGATTGGCGATAAGCTTCTAACAAAAATCAGTGACTGGACGATAACGAAGAGTGACCTGGAAGGTATATTTTCTGTTGATGATGATATTCTCTTGGATGAATTAGATACGTTAGTAATTAAAACAATGAGGAATAAAAGGATAGGTCATCGCAAAATGTTAGAAATTATTGAAAATTGTGATTCCTCCATCCTCATGAAAGATTTGCCAGAAGGATCTGACCCTCAAGAATGACCCTGTGCAATCATCGGGAGTACTCCTTTACCGGGACACGGACGGGACATGTCATAAGACAGTTAACGGGAGAACTTAAAAGAGTGCGTGCGGCTATATACTGATAAGAGCGTTTTGCACCATGAGGAAAAGAGGTTTTACTACTCTAATTCCACAAAGAAAACCTCTACGTGTAAAATCCGGTCAACCTCGAACACCTCCTTTACGTTGCCCTGTAATCGATTTAATTGAAGATAGATAGCTTTATACTCCTTCCGTTTAACTTTGTTTGTGTTTCCGGGCACTCCATATTTTTTCACATCAGAAATTTAAAAAACTCTGTGAGGTATGTAAGCACAAATGCGATTGCGTAGAATAATATCGCAACAATGATATTCGTTTTCTTCCTCACGACCATATATACAAATATAACCAGTGACAGGAACGCGAGGATTTTAAGAAGCGACCCGTGAAGAAAACCTTCGAAGAGCATATTAATAAATCCATCATACCCCTTGATATTGTCGGGATTAAAAAACTCGTTAAACGGCTTCACCGTGCTCCCCCTCTGACTCTGCCTGATGGGATACCTCGGGAAAGATCAGTTTCACGTAGGGATCCGGGACATTCGGTACCATACACTTGTAGTAATCCCCTTCCCTTCTGAGATAGAAGTATCTCTTTTTAAGACGCAGTACCCTCTCCTTGAGGATAACCCGTTCGGTTTCCTCCCTTGATGATACACTCATGTTACCGCCGCCGGTGTTGACAACCTTTCTCCAAACAGTAACCAACGGCGATGATTCTTCTATAAATCGTGCCGTCCTCTCATCGTTTTCGTGCATAAAGACCCATGTATTGATATTATCCATGATGCTCTGTGTTGTATTCTCGCCGACAACTTCATCCATAGACGCCATGCTCTGTGTAAAGAAGTGCAGATATACGTTGGCCGCCCTACCCTTACTGAACATCTCTTCTATTCCGTTGTAAAGTATGTTATGCCCCTCGTCCATATAGACCGATAGAGGGGTTTCGAATACCCTTCCCGATGCAAGCACCCTTCCTAACGTACTCTGAATCATTGACATGAGAATCCTCGCAATAACAGAAGCGGTCTTTCTGGCAAGAAGGCTGCCTGTATTGCATATTAGAATAACCCTTTTGCCTTCTTCAAGCCTCTTGATGAATTCATTTTTGTAGGTCTTGCCGATGATCTGCCCGGTTGTTGACGATGTTAACAGCGCAAGGACAGTTCCCAGCGATGATGATACCTTTGAGAAAAACTCCTGGGGATACTGAGTGATGTGGGAGACTGCTGTCAGCGCATCATCTATCATGTTTCTCACTTTTATATCAGGATTATTTCTGAGCATTTTCAGGCTTTCGACAAAATCGAGCATCGCCTTATACGTAATCCTTTCTTTTACATCCGACAGGTTGATAAGCGGTTTTTCACCTTTTGCCAGGAATTTCGCGATGAGTCCCGTAATGATGACCGTCGTGATATTGGTCGCAATATTCTCGAAGAATTCTTCTTTTGAGCGGATACCCGAGACGATATGGTGAATCAGTTCATCAGGGATATAATAATATGCCAAGGGGTCGATCTTGACCGATGCATCGGGATAGATAGGCGATATGAACATCAATTCATCGAGACGACCCGATTCAGCAGCAGACTGTATTACCGTGGCGATAAGGTTGTCATCACCTTTGGGGTCGAACAGGACGACACTCTTGCCGGACAGGATATCCTGATATATGAGATGCGCCATAAATCGCGTTTTCCCTGCTCCGGTCGTGCCGAAACATCCGAAATGCCCTCCCCGGAGGTTGTCTGGAAGATACTGCCCCCCTAACTTGGAAAAGTTCTGTTGAATCGGTAGTTTTACCCCATCGCCCAGGTACAGACCCTTTTGATGCTGCGGCAGTATCTTGCCCTGTTCATTGAGATTATAAAGTTCGGAAAGATCACTGGGCGAGGCTTTCATTTGTCTCCTTTTTTGCTCATTATCTTGTAAGAGTATTACTGAAAAAGAGATATTACTGTCAGGGTTTGATGGAAACAGCCATCATAGCAAGCGCTTAATGGTCAGAGGATGTCATTGCATACAATAGCAGCTTTCACTCCGCAATGCGCAGAAATGACCAGCGTGAAAGCTAAATTTACCAATTATTTAGAGCACCTACAAACAAAGCATATGGCCTTTTGGCGCTGATAGTGGATAGCTGCAAGAAATGTTGGCTTTATGAACAGCATCATGGGTGAAGACTTATCGTTTTTTTGTCAATATCTCGAACTTCTGTTCCGGCGTGAAAATTCTTTTTTTGGCTTTTTGTGTGTTTCGTTCATTATCCATTACCCTCCTACGCATAATTTTATCGCCAAAGTGCTCTCACGAAAATATTGTATTTTGTCCAATATCATAAAAAACAGGTCAGTCAATCGATCAATCGAAAAAGTGATTATAAACCGTTTATAGTTATCACTAAACAGTTTGCGATATCATTAGCGAAAATGTTGTTCCGCCTGAATTGGCGCATATTTCCGGCGTCCCGCAGTGCTCACAGAGACTGATGCTGCCCGGGCACAGATCCTTTTCTGTCGGCAAATAAAGGCAACGCTGACTTTTCATTAAAAGATCGAACCCATGGTGCTGCGAATAGATCTTGATTTTCAGGAGACTCAACCCTTTTCCTCCTGCTCCGAATGAGTAAGGCATTTTTGAGGCATAGAGTTCAGTCTCTCCTGTATGGTAGAGACCATCAAAAACATAACTCTGGCTTTCTTTTGTAATGCCGACGCCATAATCAGTCACATGCAGCCATGTCCGGTCGTTTTTCTTTTCTAATATGACTTTTATAAACCCTTCATCAGGGGTATTTTCAATAGCGTTTCTCAGGAGACTCTCGATGGTATCCCGTAAAACTATAAAATTTACGGGCACTTCCTCCACCCCATCTCCTCCTTCAAGTTCAATGGTAACATTCCTTGTGTCAGCGATGTGCCTTGTCTTTTCAACAATCTCCCGCGTCAGCAGGTACAGATCGGCATATCTGGGTTCTGTGGCTGGTTCCCGAAAATGTTCACCGACCCACCCATGGATAGACTGCCAATTGGCTCGTACATTATCCGGAACTTCAGAAACAGCTTCAATCCTCTCCCAGAGCCTCTCACAGTCAGCGGCAAGTGTGGTCTTTTCCATTTCCCTGGTAAGATTAAATATTTTTTCTGTTTCCTGCTGTATTTCTAAGAGCCTCCCCAGGTGCCTTTCCAGCATCTCTATGTTGCCGGACAGGGTGTTGTCGATGTTTGCAAATCGCTGGGTTTTCCGCCTGAGAAGCCGAAGGCTCCCCTGGATTACAGCAAGAGGGGTCTTGAGTTCGTGAGAAATATGATGCACAGCTTTTGTTTTGACTCTGTCCAGCCGCTCCAGTTCCAGCCTTGACTGTTCAAGGGCCCGTACGGCCCGTTTCTTGTCGGTAATATCATCCGAAACAGCAATCATTGAACCATTCCGGTTTTCAAGCGGAGCTACGCGTATCAAAACATCGATGATCGAACCGTCCTTCCGTACCCATTGCGCCTCCGATTCTCTTTTGATCATGAGGTCTTCCCGCACCCTCTCGCGCTCATCGTCGCTGAGATATAATATACGAAGGTCCTGGCCGTCGAGTTCACCATAATCGTATCCTAACATTCGGTATGCGGCATCGTTTGCCCAGCCCATGGTAAACTTGTCTATAAGTCCGATGCCGACAGGCGAAGCGGATAGAATCGCCCTTAATGTCTGTTCAGAAGCCTCAATAGCTTCCCGGGTGTGTACCCTTTCTGTTACATCCTCGCAGGTCATGATATGTTCATCCGTTTCCAGTCGAACAGGGATGAAATTTATTATTTTTCTGTTTCCGTCCTTGCTGGTAACACTGAACGTCCACGGGTTCCCTTCGCCAATCTTAAATTGCTCCAGATCCTGCTTCCACGTTGATACTACCTTGTGCCTGTATTCCGCATCAGGGTAGGCCTTTCTGAACCATTCTTTCCCGTTCGGGACATCCTTTAGCGTATACCCGAAAATCTTTTTAAACTTTGGGTTGATATAATCAAACCTGCCATCGGAGCCAATCATAACTATGCCAAAAGGTGCATCTTCAGAAAGAGCTCTGAACCTGTTCCGTTCGGCACACATGGCATCTTCCATCTGCTTATGCTCCGTGATATCGCTGAGAACCCCGACCAAACCGGCGAGTTCCCCATCTTTATTGACAAAAGTCGCCTTTCTGACAACGATGTCATGTTTTGTATTGTCAGGCATATACAGAAAACTTTCATATGCCTGGTTGCCGGGATTTTGAAATAGAGACCTGTCCCTGGAATTGTGAAAATCGGCAAGTTCACCGGGTAAAATGTCATAAACTGATTTCCCGATCAATGCTTCGCGTGCAATCCCGTGATATGCCTCAAAAGCCTTATTGCACCCTATATAAAGGCCGTGTACATCTTTGAAATAAACCGGGTTGGGGACAGTATCGATTAATGTCTGGGCAAAGCGGAGCTGTTCCTTCAGCGTTTCTTCGATCTGCTTCCGTTTTGTTACATCTTCTATCGTACCCTCGTAGTATACAATGCAGCCCCTCTCATCAAAAACTGCCCTTGCGTTGATCAGAACCCATATTTTAATGCCGTCTTTCCGGTACATCTCGGTTTCGAATCCCTCGACAATGTCATACCCCTCAAAGAGATTTTTAAATCTCACGCGGTCATCAGAGTGGACATACTGCTGGGCACTGATGCTGTTTATGCAATTTATCATCTCATCAGGAGAATCATAGCCGAGCATTACTGCCAATGAAGGATTGGCACTTACAAACCGGCCGTCCACGGTTGTCTGAAAGATGCCTTCCACGGCATTTTCAAAGATGTCGCGATACTTCTTCTCAGCCTTTTTTAAAGACTCTTCTGCGTGTTTCCGTTCGGTAATTTCACGAAAATAAGCGAGAATAGCCTCTTCATCATGATAGATAATGTTTGCAACGGAAACCTCTATATATATGACGATGCCATCCTTTTTTATGCCTTTAAACTCATACCTTGTCGGTGCCTCCTCCCCTCTTTGCCTTTTCGCCGCATAGTTCTGTACCATTTCCAGATCATCAGGATGTACGGTAAGCGACGTGGGTTTTCCAATAATATCAGCTATGGCGTCATACCCGAATATGGACGCAAAATTGCTGTTTACAAAAATGTGGATGCCGTTTCTTACGATTGAAACACCGTCATTCGAGTGTTCTATTGCTGTTCTGTAAAGTTCCTCCGATTCCTTCAGGGCCTTCTCCGATCTCTTCCTCTCTGTAATATCTGTAATGGTACCCTCATAATAAAGAATCCTTCCTTCTTTATCCTTCACTACACGGGTATTTGTCGAAATCCAGTTCAACGTGCCATCTTTCCGGTACATCATTGCTTCGAAGTTTTTTACAAAACCATTCCTTTCTAATAAACGCTTGTATTGAGCACGATGACCGGGATCAACATGAAGCTGTTTTGCTATGTCACGCACAGACGTAATGAGTTCTTCTGGAGAATTGTAGCCATGAATACGGGCAAGGGCGGCGTTGGCACTTAAAAACTGCCCTTCCGGTGTTATCTGAAAGATACCTTCTGTGGCATTGTCGAAGATATTGCGATACTTTTCTTCGCTTTTTTTCAGGGCCTCGGCTTGCATGCGGACTATCGCGTTTCCGGTGTTGGCTGCGATAATCTCCGGAGTGTTATTGCCGGTTGTGTAAATCTCATCAGTCACGCTGGCGGCAAGGTCTTTTTGAAGGATAGTCTCCTGCTCAATTGGTATTAGCTGCTGCTGCAATTCACATGTGGTGCAAATATTGTTTTTTTCATTATAATAAGCGTGTTCCAAATCATCTTCTCCCCTCAGGCGTCACAGGAATACGTAACGGTTATTTTTCTATCTTATTATTATCTACTCAAGGAGTGCTGTGTTTTGGTTGTTGCTGCAGGCCCCCCCTGCAGGCTCCTTGTAGAGTCATCAAACAAGCTGCATAAGTGTATACGAAATAGATAAAAATATGTTCTTAAATTATTGTGGTGCTAATATGGCAGCAATTACCATATTTATGTAAGTGATCGGAGATACCTACAACTGAAGATTATCGCATAACATTCTTATAAGGGTAAGAGAAAATCTACATTCAGGCTATTCATTACCGCATGAAAGCCATTATGAAAGTTAAATGCTGCCTGTGTGGATAACAGGAAGAAGCCCGGAATCCAAAGGAACAGAAAACAAGCCTTCGAAACATTGCGTATTTCAAACCGTATTCAATAAGCCCCCTCGAATGTGTATGGTGTAGATATTTGAAAGCGAGTTCACCTCGTGTCTGCCAAAAAACGATGCAGGAAGAAGTTTTATTCGCAGTCTTTCAGCATAATCATATATTTCTTATTATTTTTTTCACGTTGACATACTGTTGCCACTCATATGATATCAAGCCGGTAGGATAAGGTGTTGCTTATACCCATCAAAAAGCCACTAACCGATTAAAGTTAGTGGCTTTTTGATTGTCCCTTCCAAATGCGATCATCAAGCGAAAAAGGTTCCGGATCATCAACGGTAATCACCGGAAAATAAGTAAGAATGTTTCCTTAACTCGACCGATCTCTTGACAATAGTATCATTTAATGATACTATTAATCATGAGTAAGCGCCGGAAAATATTTGAGGCAATATTTCAGGAACCGGTACTATCAAATATTCCCTGGTCTGATATTGAGGCAATACTAACGGCACTTGGAGCACAGATAAGCGAAGGAAGAGGTTCCCGTATACGGATAGCATTAAGAGGAGTGAGAGCAACATTCCACAGACCTCATCCACAAAAAGAGACCGACCGGGGAGCTGTAAAATCTATGCGCAGATTTCTCCGGGAAGCAGGAGTAAAATATGATGACTTATAAAGGATATTTTGGAAAGGTTGAATTCGATGACGAAGCCATGTTGTTTCATGGGGAAATCATCGGTATAAGAGATGTGGTAACATTCCAGGGAAAAACCGTCGATGAAATTCAAAAAGCCTTTCATGATTCGGTAGAAGATTACCTTGATTTTTGCAGGGAGAGAGATGAAGAACCGGATAAGCCTTTTTCGGGTAAGTTTGTGGTAAGAGTTTCCCCTGAAACACATCGCAAGCTTTTTATGTCGGCAAAAAAAGCCGGACAGAGCATCAATGCTTGGCTCAACGAAAATATTGTCAGGATTGTACCATAGGATTTGTAAGGTGTTGAATGGTGAAAGTTTGCATTGTGCTTAATGTTGGCAGTAAATAATGTTGGCAGTAAATTAAGGAAAGGATATATTGTGCCCGAGATTTGCAGATTCTTTGGAATTATTATTAGGATGTTTTTTGATGAGCACGATCCTCCACATTTTCATGCTGAGTATCAGGGCATTAGGCTGTTTTTGATTTCAACGGCAATGTTATGAAGGGTACTTTAATTTCCAGGACAGCAACGAAACTCGTGAGAGAGTGGATAGACTTGCATCTCGATAAACTCAAAGAGGATTGGGAATTGGCAGGGGCGGGCAAAGAAATGAAAAAGATTGCCCCATGGGAGTAAGGAGTCAACCATGTGGAATATGAACGATGTAAAAAAAATAGAGTACAAAGGCGGTTTTGTTTATCGTATTATCTTTGATGATGGTCATAGTGGTGAAGTAGATTTTTCAGAATATCTTGGAAGAGGCCCTGTTTTTGAACTCTTGCGAGATATATCGTTTTTTAAGCAAGCCCGAATAGAAGACGGAACAATTTCCTGGCCAAATGGCACTGATATTGCTCCCGAAACCCTCTATGAAAAAATATGTCGTTGACAGCTTGTGCAGTATACGCATTTACGTCTGTCTCTTCCATCGCCGCCGGTGATTTAATCTGTTTGCACAATTCTTCCGAGATTAGCGATAAAAACGTAGAAACTTTATCCCGAGAAAAATATCTTTTGCATAAAAATGCCCATAACCACAATGTTTAGGGGGATCTGATCGGATTTAGTCAGCACCTTATTGCCGGCTTGATATGATATACCCTCTTTATAAAGGATGGTTACCATGCCTCGATATACCTTTAAAATAAATGAACTGGAATACCGGACGGTTGATGCCTCCGACCTTGAAGATGCCCTGGAAAGGGTCGGCATTGAAAAAGATGACCGTTATGAACTTGTGAAAGAGGAAGATGTCGTTAGTAATTATTAAAATTTGTATAAATTAAGTAACCCCTCAATATAGAAAGCTAAGACCCGAATCACAAAGATTTTCTCCATATACAATCACAGACGACGGATGCCCGCATCGGTAAAATCTAATACAACATAAGATACATGATAACAAACAAAACATTCAAAACAAGGAGCTAACAAATGGGCGACACCGGTATTCAGTCAGGCAAAGGAGCGGGGTATCCGGGTCTTGCCGATATGAACCCGACCAGTCTTATTCATGCACTCAGCCAGATAGAGCATCTGTCAATGGTCGAGATGGACAGCGACCTTCCACCCGAATACATCAACTCGCTTAACACACTGCATTTTACGGAGATGGGGTTCAAAGCCGCATTAACAAGTACGCTGTTTTGCTTCTCGGAATCCATCGTGACATTCATGGCGGTAAAGGGACACATTCCCATCTTTGGTTCTACCCGCCCTTCCCTTCTCGAAGAATTATATTCCTATACGATGAACCTAGCGCTGCCGCTGTCTTTTTCATTGCTTATCGGCATGATCCTTTTCAAGACGTTCAGAGGGGCAGCCACGAAAAAGGTTATCAATTCATTGCTTACCGGGTACGTGGCAAGCGTTGCCATATGGTCGGTAGTGTTTTTCCTCTTGATCAATATCATCCACTATAAACTTTTGACCCCTGAGTCAATCTCTAACATAACGTCCACATTGAACGAAGCGCTGAAAAAAGACTGGGTGTGGCCCTATGAGTGGCTTATGAAGATACGGAGTGTTCTGATTCCGTCTGCTTTGTTCGCGCTGTTTTCGAGCATAGCAAGCGTATCGGTGATAGCGTCCCTCTGGTACATCGGTTTGAGGCGATCAGAAAAATTCAGAGCTTTTATACAGGAGTGGGAATGACATTAATAACCATACTTGCGATTGTCGCCGCTGCCCTTTTCGGGTATGCCGCATGGATTATCTTTTTCAGTTCTAAAATATCAGCGGATCATCAGCGGATATCGGTTCCTCTCGAACAGCTTGCGGCTGATATCTGGCTGAAGCATAACGAGGAACACAGGAGCCTTCCTATTAAGAGCAAAGGGGTAGCCGACCTGTTTGCTTCCGGGAATTCTTCTGCAGGCAACAAGAAAAAGGCGGATTTAAAGACAGAGCCTTCCGAAACGGCTACGGCAGTTGCGGCATCAGAGACAACCGGTGACTCAAAGGTTACCAGTGATACCGATGTTACCGATGACACCAGCACTGAACCATGGTCTAAAACCTTGAAGTCTTTTCTTGACGACTGCTATTATCCGTATTTGAAAGTAATCGAGTTACAGGAGGGGGCGCTGCCGGTGATACAGACATTGCTCAATATTATCAGTCAGTACGGTTCGGCGCCATCGATTTTAGCGGGACAAACAAATGATAATGAGTCGATAGATTTGAGATCGGTGAAGGACTGTCTCGACAATGTATCATTGGAGGAACATACATACAGCGTTACCAGAAATCTTATAAGTATCCTGAAGGAAAATAACGCCGATTACGAATTGTCTGTACCAAAGGCGCTCATAACAGGACTCGCCCATGATATAGGCAAAATACCGGAATACGTGGCGAGCGGAAAATATAACACATTGAATCATTCGACGACATCTGCGGACAAACTGGCAGAACTGCTCACAGACGTTGATGTTTTTTGGAAAAAAGAAGCCATTGCCACGGTAAAAGAACACCATGAATCGAGCAAGGATCAGTTCACCTTCTATTTGAAGGAGGCAGACAGAAGGGCGCGGGAGATGGAAATTGTGAGGTACACGAGCGGGTATGATATCGTACCGTTCAAAGAGTGGTTTAGTGTCGATGAGTTTCTTGAAAGACTTTTGCCCGATATAAATATAGCGAAAGACCAGGGAAAATATAATGTGTTCTCATTCAAGGGGGTCGTCTATGCACAACATACTTATCTTTATGAGCTCGCCAGAAACCTCTGTAGTGATAAGATGGTAATAGACCTCATGTTCGTCTATAAATCAGAGCAAGAAGCGGCAACAAGGCTTGTCGTCAACCTGCTGAAGGAATCGGGGTTCATAATGGATACCCTCTATCAGAACAGGTATTTTCAATCTTTTATTATTAAGACTGCGGGACACAAGAAGAATGAACATCTAACCCCGATAAAACCTGATATAAGATTTGACATGGAAGAGATCGAAAAAAGGAAAATGGGATATCTGGAGACAATAGACGATGTGGCGCCCGAAAGTAAAAAATGAAATACCATGGCAACTTTAAGAATTTGAGCTATGGCTTACGGCTTTATCCTTATGTACCAACAGGACATTATCCTTTCGGGCTAATTCAATCATCCCCCGGGTGAACCCGCTTTTGCTGAACAGCACAAACCGGCTGGTTCTTACATCGTTGAACCAGTCTGTAAGGCGTGATTTCCTTACAAGATTCAGATAAATGTCCTCACCTACCTTTTTATTGCTCCACTTACACTCGGCAAAATAAGCTGTTTTTGTTTCTTCATCGAGAGCTATGATGTCTATCTCCTCATTTCTTGACCACCATTTGCCTATTGTTGTGTACCGCATATGCCCGTCAGACATGAGAACTCTGCATAGATCCCTGCATACGTCCTCGTAAACGCCGGAAGCATGGTGCTCGAAGGAGTCTTTTATGAGTGTCATGACATAATCGGCGTTGCCGATTTCTATTCTGCTCCTGTTGGGGAATATGTATTTGAACCAGAACGTAAAGAACTTGTCATGGAGCCTGTAGAAGCCCTGCTTGCTCTTTTCGGGGTACTTTTCTGTAGCCGGTATATCTTTCTCGACGAACCTGAGCCCTCTTAATGTGTCTATATATTTAGAGATGAGACTTTTTTCAAAACCTGTATCGTTGATGATTTCCGATAATTTTCTCTTCCCCTGGGCAATGGCTTTCAGAATCACAAAATAGTTACGTGGTTCCCGCAGTTCTTCCCGCAAGATGTATTCAACCTCATTGTAGAAAAAGCTTCCCCTGTCCAACACCAGATCTGTAATATTAGTAAAGATATCATCTTTTGCGTGGATCTTTTCCACATATGCCGGCACGGTCCCGAAAACAGAGTATATCTTCACGAGATCATCGAAGTCCCTTCCGGGAAAGAATTCTTTGAGGGCAGGAAATTCCATTTCCCTGACCTCCAGAGAGGCAGTCCTTCTCCCATAGAGAGGTGCCTTGTAAAAGAGCACTTCTTTTTCCATCATCCCGATGCTTGAACCCATGAGGACCAGGAAAAGCTTCGTTTCTTTCAAGTACTCGTCTATCCCTTTCTGGAATATCGAAGATATTGCGGGATTTGAATTGACGAGATAGGGGAACTCATCAATGACGAGAATGAGCTGCTCGGTGTTCTTTTCTTTCAGATAGGCGAAAAACTGGTACCAGTCCCTGAACCCGGCATCCCTCAGAATGGCATCATTAAAATGCTCTCCCATGGTCCGACCGAGGCTTTTAAGCTGCTCTGCCTCAGAGACGCTGTCAGCGAGAAAATATACGGCGTCTTTCCCCTTAATAAACTCCTGAATCAACCTGGTCTTGCCGATCCGGCGCCTTCCGTACACAGGGATGAACCGGAAACCGTCCTCACGATAATGCTTTTCAAGTATGGATAGCTCAGCCTTTCTGTTTACGAATTCCATCCTGCCTCCTTCAGACTTTTACTTTATTATACTTACGATTAGTATAATATAAAGTATACTATATGTTTTGTGCGGGTCAAGAAAAAAACTGAAATTGTTCTACTTGGGGTAATACCAGAATCGGAATAAGCGTTATAATAATGTTGCAATATGTGTTTGCCCCCTACCCCATAATTGAGTATTACAAAAAAACAAAGAGTTGCTGCCGACAACCTGGAAATTCTTGGCACCGTCACTGACGCAACTGCAAAACAGTTCACACAACACTTTAAGTAATCACCACAAATAATTATAGATATTGAATAATTTATGTTTATATTATGTCAATGACAGCTTTTGCGCCTCTTTGCTTCATGATAATATTTTTTATACCAACCAATTTAATACACCAATATATCGCACATTTATAGTCATTTTGCCGGTAAAAGTGGCGCTTTCGTAGATTTTGCCGATGACCATACCATCCCAACGGTAATTCGCTGTATGGGATAGACCATGAGTTTACATTGACAAAGAGCGTCTTCATGGATAGTATTTCAATACAGAACTAACATCGCGAAATAAAAAGGGGAAGAAAACAATGAGAGACAAGAGCAAGAAGGACAAAGAAAAGGGCCAGAAACAAAACTCCGATAAACAGCAACAGAAGGCAAAAAAGAAACTGGATAAACAACCTAAAAAAGCCTCTTGACGGTTTTTGCAGTTATGTGTCAACGGATTCATATGGCTCATGCCGATAAACTATCCCGGCAAGGAAAGGTTATTGTAAATTCGGCCTATGCCTGGCACCATCGAATGAAACTGGACGGATGAACAGGGAATGAGAGCGAAAAAAATAAAACATGAGAGAGCATTGACGTTAAACAAGAATTTCACACCTGTTTCTGTTGATGAAGGAGACGAGTTTTACCCTAATGGAATATTCCATTTTAACATCACGAAGATGCTCTCGTTCATTGATGATCATCGGGAAGAATTTATACATGAACGCGTTGCAGTGAAGGATTACGCAAAAGAGCATCCACATATCAATGAGGACTATATAAATTCAGCCTGTATTACCGATCCGGTAATATTGGCCGAAATAGCACCTGGGAGATATAACCTGATTGATGGGCATCACAGAATGGAAAAAGCCCGCAGATCAGGAACAGCATATCTTATGGCATACAGATTTAATATGGAACAGCATATACAATTTTTGACGTCATATGAGGCTTATGCTGCTTATGTTGGATACTGGAATGGTAAACTTAAAGATTGAAAAGAAGATGTGCCGATGGAACAAAAGAGAATAGCGTTATTTGACATAGACAATACAATCTACAATGGATATTTGATTTTCCCTTTGGCCGAGTATTTCCTCAAAGAACGTATCATCGGCAGGGATATTGTCATACCACTTTGCTTTCATACGCTAAATTATAAATAACGTAAATTACTGATATAACGTATGATATATTTATTATAGTTTATTGAAGGTCAGCGAATTAGTATCAATAGCCTGAACCAGGACTTGCACATGTACCGAGCTAAGCAGGTTGACTACGAGACAACTGTTGAGAACTTGAATATACATATTGCCGACGGCCTAAAGGGCCATCATCTAAGTTCAATTTTAAGTGTAACGGCAACCTTTCTTGAGACGAAGGAAGGAAGCAATTTTTTTCCTTTTGCAAGGCCACTCTTAGAATTATTGAAGAAAAGGTACGATATCTATCTTGTCACCGGAGAGATGCAATGCATAGGTAAAGCAGTTGCTGATTATTTTTCTGTACACGGATACATTTCAACAGAAATGGAGATTGAGAATGGTGTGTTCACCGGCAATATCAGCAAATCCCTGGCAAGAAAAGAAGGAAAGAAAGATGCGATCGAGGTTATCTTCGGCGCATATCCATACGAGAGTTCCATGGCTTTTGGTGATTCAGAGGGGGACATCGACATGCTCGATAAGACTGCAAAGGCTTTTTGCATAAATGCAACGGAAGGTCTCAACGAGGCGGCGCTCTCAATGGGATGGCATATTGTTACCCCTTTGTCTATAATTGAAACAGTAAAAAGGGTGATACAGGATTTGCAGTGATAAAAGACTTTGCATGTTGAACATTGGAACAGCATATATAATTTTTGACGTCATCCGGGGCTTATGCCGCCTATGTTGAATACTGGAACAGTAAACTGAAAGATATGAGATATAATGAGCGTTAACAAGAGATTCTATCTGGGTATCATACTGCTTGTAATAGGTCTGATCATGCCCTTTGGTATGGTCTTTGTGGCAAAAGCCGATCTTCCGATTGCTGTTAAGACTGCTATAAGCGGGATTCTGTTTTTTGGTTTTGAGATCACGGCTGTACCTGCAGTTGCAGTGATGGGTAAGGAAAACTTCGACCGTATCATGTCGAGGGTAAAGGGATGGCTGGGAAGCCTTAAGCCTGCCGGAAACATAGGAAAGATTAGGCATTGTGTTGGAATAGCGATGTTTCTCTTGCCTATTATACCAACTTATATTATGTCATACGCGCCACGATGGCTGCCTGATAATTCCCCCTGGCGTCTCTGGGTAAGTATTGTTTCTGACGCTGTATTCCTTGCAAGCCTCTTTGTTCTCGGAGGTGGCTTCTGGGATAAACTGAGGTCGCTCTTTATACGGGAGGCGCGTGCAGTCTTTCCTGAAGATGTTTCACGAAAAAGATAGTCTGGATTTATAAGGCGATCTTGCCGCTATCAACCAACCTCTTTCTCTTGAATAATCTTCTCCAATCCTTTCATCACCGCATCCGCAATAACCTGATGGCCTCTCTCATTGGGATACCTGGTATCAGATAAAGCGAGATCGGCGTTTTTCAGACCATGCTCTTCAAGATAACCTGCCCAATAGTAATGAACCGGCATCAGTTCGCAGTCCAGATCTTCAGCCACTATTCTCAAAGACCGGTAAAAGATATAAATAGCATCCATATCATGGGGATCGTCAAAGGAATGTGAAGTTGCAAGAATAACGACAGGATTGAAACGACTGCGGGCCAACCTGATCATCTGAACCATATTCTCCTGGAATTCTGAGCGGTAGACACACTGGAAAGCGTCATCTATGCCAAAATGGAAAAAGAGAATGTCAGGCTTGAAGAAATCTACGTCTTCAGAGAATGTGCCGATACCGTCAAATGTTGTTTCTCTGTATCGTGAGCGGTTGATGACTTCAATTCCTTTTGGGAAAAGATATTCTGTTATTATGTCAACATAACTTTTGGATACGCCGAAGCCGGCCGATATACTTCCCCCACGGACGAGAAGTCTCATAAGCTGCTTATTGCCTTTTGCAGCATCTCTCTCGGCCATATGTATTTGTTGTTGAGCTTCATGACGGTACCTGCCGCCCGACTGTTGCCTTTATCCATATCGATATTCGCAAGTCCTTCCTCCATTTCGCAGATGACCCTGAAATGGAAAATGAATTCGTTCATCGCTCCGAGGACTCTCCTGTCTGAAGTCTTGCACAATGTTATTTTTTCATAGTCTTTCAAAATTCTGTTTACGATTTCAGGACTGACCGATTCGGCCTGGAGGCGCTTCAGTAAATTTCTCCTGAACATGTTGCCAATCTGTTCAATATCTTTTTTAGTCTGGTTGATGACGATGAAGGAGAACAGCGTCCTTGAGTTCACGAAGACAAGGCATTTCCTTCTCTCCATAAGGAAAAGATTCACGTACCAAGGCCCGAGGATGGTAGAATCATTGTCCGGTATATACGTTTCAGGCACAATCTTCAGAAGATCGGTAATCTTTTTCGTACAGCACAGAAAGCCCAATATTTCTTTCTCCTCCCGTTGAGATTTATTGTATCATAAGAGTTGCATCAGACACATGAGAAAGAAACAACCCATAACACAAAAAACCATCCGTCAAGCGGAACGTCATTTATCCAAAGCTGACCCCATAATGAAGAAGTTGATCTCTGAACATGGTCTTTGTCCTATGGCAGATTGGGAGAATATCATCCGTTTCATCCCCTGGTAACTTCAATTATCAGCCAACAGCTTTCTGCAAAAGCCGCCGACACCATAGAAAACCGTATTGCAGAAATTGTTTCTATACCATTTCTTCCGACAGAATTATTATCAACTCCAGTAGAGTTATTGCGTGCTGCTGGTCTTTCGTGGCCGAAGGCAAGGTATATCCATGAACTGGCTCAGCGCGTGTCTGATGGCCGGTTATCATTCTCCAATCTTGAATCAGAAAAAGATGATGATGTTATTGCCGCCCTTGTTGATTGTCCAGGTATCGGCCGCTGGACCGCCGAAATGTTCCTTATTTTTGGACTCAAAAGGTTGGATGTTTTGTCGCTTGGTGATGCCGGATTACAGCGTGCAGCAAGGCTTCTTTATGGGGTTGATAAAGAAAAGGACGGATTGCTGGCGAGTGTTGCAGATCTGTGGCGACCATACCGATCAGTCGCATCATGGTATTTGTGGCAGCACCTTGGGTGATAGATAGGAGAGACCTCATTTTTTTGAATATGCAAGGACCGTAAGGTGGTTTTGCCGGTCATCACACCATCCCAAAATAATATTTCTCAGGTTTTTACTGTTGTCACCCTAATCTGCTATACTCACTTATAGAGGAGGGTTACCATGGCACAATATACATTCAAAATAAACTACCTGGAAAACAGAACGGTTGATTCCTTTGACCTTGATGATGCCTTGGAAAAAGCCGGTATTGCAAAAGATGATCCTTATGAACTTGTGGAAGAGGACGATTTTGAGAACAAGTGTTTCATGACAGCCATCACTGATGAGACGTTGTTCGGAGAATGAGAAGATTTTGGTAGGTATAGGTAAAAGTTGATATGGTGAGTGTTATTATAATGGAATGGTCTGGGGAGAAGATTGGGTTGATGGGGATGAGATAGTGGAGAGGAGGGGAAGAATTTTCTGATGTTCAGGATAAATCAGAGAGAGTGGTTGAATAGGTAAGATTTTGTTTGTCTACAGCAAATATTAAAGTGTAAGATTATGAATACATGCAGCTAACCCCTTATCATGCTAAATATTTTGCTTATGAGCTTACTAAGCGCTGTTCGTCAAATAGTTTGGAAAAACTTTCTTCCACACTTTCTAATGCTCAAGTTGACCTGAATCCACATCAAATCGAAGCTGCCCTTTTTGCTTTCCGCTCCCCATTGTCAAAAGGAGCTATTTTAGCTGATGAAGTTGGTTTAGGAAAAACGATTGAGGCCGGATTAGTTCTCTCACAGAAGTGGGCAGAAAGAAAAAGAAACATTCTCTTAATCGTTCCAGCGAGTCTCAGAAAACAATGGAATGCCGAACTCCAAGATAAATTTTTCTTACCTTCGATAATTCTCGAAGCAAAGTCATTTAACCAATATATTAAAGACGGCAATCTGAATCCTTTCAATCAGGAAGGTAAAATTATCATATGCTCTTATCATTTTGCCAAGGCAAAATCACCTTACATAAGGCAGACTAAATGGGATTTGGCGGTGATTGATGAAGCGCACCGTTTACGAAATGTTTACAAAACCAGCAATAAGATTGCCCGAGAGATCAAGCAGGCATTAGACGAAGTGCCAAAGCTTTTGCTTACTGCAACACCTCTTCAAAACTCGCTTCTCGAACTTTATGGCCTTGTGAGCATTATTGATGATCACGTATTCGGGGATCTTAAAAGTTTCAAAGCCAATTATGCCCGCGTTTCCCGTGAGCAGGATATATATGAAAATGAACTTGGACTTGTCGAACCAAAACAGGAAATGTTTATCGATTTAAGAAATCGTTTAAAGCCGGTCTGTATTCGGACACTTCGCCGTCAAGTGCTGGAATACATTAACTACACCGAGCGTAAACCCATAACTCAAGATTACGTCCCGACAGAACAGGAAGTCGAACTTTATAACGGAATGTCTGAATATCTCCAGCGAGCCAAACTTTATGCTTTGCCGTCCAGCCAGCGACAACTCATGACGCTGATTCTGCGCAAGTTGTTGGCTTCATCATCTTTCGCGATTGCCAGTACTCTGAATGGATTGGTGTATAAGCTGGAAAGATTGATCCAAGATGCCCAAGCTCAAAACAATAAAGAGGCGCGAGATGAAGGCATTGCAGGGATCGAGGAAAACTTTGAAGCCTTCGAGGAAATATCCGATGAATGGATTGATGATGAAGAAGTAGACAAGGAAGAAATAGAAAAAGATAACAAAGTCTTTACCGCGGAAGATATCACATCAATGAAACAGGAAAGAACCGATCTTGAGAACTTCCGGGATCTGGCCCAAAAGATCTATACCAATTCCAAAGGTGAAGCATTGTTGACGGCTCTTCAAAAAGGTTTTGAGATGGCTCAAGAACTTGGCGCCAAAAAGAAAGCCCTCATTTTTACCGAATCCACAATTACCCAGAAATATCTGGCCGATACCCTGTTGGCCAATAACGGCTATAAAGACAAGATCGTTTTATTTAATGGTTCAAATAGCGATGAAAAATCCAAGGAAATTTATAGAAACTGGCTGATACAAAATAAGGATACCGACAAGATAAGCGGTTCAAAGACAGCCGATGCACGCGCTGCGCTTATCGACTATTTCCGGGACGAAGCAGAGATAATGATTGCTACTGAAGCTGGAGCGGAAGGCGTTAATCTCCAATTCTGTTCGCTGGTGATTAACTACGATTTACCTTGGAATCCTCAAAGGATAGAACAGCGTATTGGCCGTTGCCATCGCTACGGCCAAAAACACGATGTAGTGGTAATTAACTTCGTTAATCGTAAGAATGCTGCCGATCAGCGCGTCTATGAATTATTGGATCAAAAATTCAATTTATTCAAAGGAGTATTTGGGGCCAGCGATGAAGTCCTTGGTGCCATTGAATCGGGTGTGGATTTTGAAAAACGAATTGCCAGTATTTATCAGACCTGCCGGACTACAGACGAAATAAATAATGCCTTTGACCGTTTGCAGGATGAAATGGATGAGCATATCCAACATAGCTTATCAGATACTCGCCAAAAACTTCTTGAGAACTTCGACTCTGAAGTGCATGACAGGCTTAAAGTCAATCAAAGAGAAACCCGAGCCTACCTTGATACATATGAACGCTGGCTGTGGGATGTCACCAAATACTATTTAGGGAATAATGCTGATTTTGCTGAACATGAATATTCCTTTATGCTCAACAAAAATCCTTTTCCTAATGAGAAGATCGACCGAGGACCTTACCGAATTGGAAAGAACATAGAGGATGCTCACGTGTATCGCCCCGGACATTCGCTGGCACAGCAAATTTTAACTGAGGTAAAGAAGAAACGAGTTAGCGAAGCCGAGATTGTTTTTGATTATTCTAACAATACATCAATCATTTCTGTGCTTGAACCGTTGGTTGGCAAAAGCGGCGTGCTCAAAGTCTCAAACTATACTATTGAAGCATTCGAAGCTGAAGACACAGTAATTGTATCAGCCCTTGATGATGCCGGAGACCGCATTGAACCAGAGATAATAAAAAAGATATTTTCCCTTTCCGCTCAGTCGGTTGTAACGAAAACACTATCGCCAGAACAACATAAGAAATTGGATAGCATAGAACAGAGAAGCATTTCGATCGTATCTGCCGAGATTGCCGAAAGGAATGGAAAATATTTCGATGATGAAATAAACAAGTTGGACAGTTGGGCGGAAGATAAACGCCGAGCCTTAAAAGCGGAGTTGAAAGATTACGACGATCAGATAGCGCTATTCAAAAAAGAGGCGCGACTGGCCGTCAATCTCCCAGAGAAACTGGCAACTCAAAAAAAATCCGTGATTTGGATGCTAAGCGCAATATAGCATGGAAACAATATGACGAATCAGCGAAGGTAATTGAACAGCAGAAGGATGGACTATTGGATACTGTCGAAAAACGGTTGAAGCAAATAGCCGAAAAGGTGACGCTCTTTTCAATTAAGTGGAAAATAATCTAAAATATTAAGGAAAACTATTATGAACACAACACTTCAAAAAATGGGCGGTACATCACTGGATATATCCGCTGAAAACCGCGCTCAACTGAAACAACTATTTCCATCCGTTTTTACCGAAACCGTAAACGATAAAGGTGAACTGGTGGAAAGCGTGGACTTTGAAAAATTGAAAGCCGAACTGGGGACTTTTACCGACTTATTTGAATCTCGCCGTGAACGTTATGGTATGGACTGGCCTGGCAAGAAAGAAGCGCTCAAGCTAATACAAACACTTAGTGTCGCCACACTCAAGCCCTGCCGCGAGGAATCAGTGAATTTTGACACCACCGAAAACCTTTTTATCGAGGGCGATAATCTGGAGGTATTGAAGCTCTTGCAGAAGAGCTATTACGGCAAGGTTAAGATGATCTACATTGACCCACCATACAACACTGGCAAGGAATTTATCTACCCCGACAACTACAGTGAATCGCTCGAAACCTATCTTGAATATGCAGGACTAATTGACGGTGATGGTAAAAAGTTCTCCACCAACACCGCCAACGAAGGCCGTTTTCATACGAAATGGCTCAACATGATGTACCCAAGATTATATTTGGCCAGAAATTTATTGCGTGACGATGGGGTGATATTTATCAGTATTGATGATAATGAGGTGAATAATCTACGTAAGATGTGTGATGAGATTTTCGGAGAGGAAAACTACAAAGGAACAATCGTTAGATCAACTGGACAGACTACAGGACAAGACAGTGGTGGCCTCGGTTCGTCATTTGATTATGTTATTACATATTCAAAAAAAACCGATACCGAATTAGCTGGTTTACCTTTAAGCGACAGCGATTTAGAACGATATGAAGAAGAAGACGAGAAGGGAAAATATGCTTTATGGCAATTACGAAAAACTGGGAGCAATGACAGGAGACAAGATAGGCCAAACATGTTTTTTCCGATAAAAGACCCGGATGGTAACTTAGTATTGCCAATAGGCCCAACTGGATACGAAAGCCGCTGGAGATTTGATAGAAAAGGCTATGAGCGACTTGAAAAAGACAATTATATAGTTTGGAAAATTCGCAAAAAGAACGAAAGTAAAGAATGGTGGCCATATGTTAAAACATATCTCGAAGGTAGGACAAAAAGACCATCCCCGCTTTGGACAGAAATTGATGGCAGTAAGAAGGCTAGCATTGATTTGCGCGAATTGATGGGAAATAAAGTCTTCGATAATCCTAAACCTTTACAAATGATAGAAAGACTCCTGCAGATAGTATCTGAATCAAACAAAAATTCTGATATTATTCTCGACTTCTTCTCAGGTTCCTGCCCTACCGCCCATGCTGTTTTCGACATTAACAAACAAGACAACCGCAACCGCAAATTTATCTGCGTTCAACTCCCTGAGCCGTGCGCCGAAGACACCGAGGCCTTCAAAGCCGGGTATAAAACCATTTCAGACATAGGCAAAGAACGTATCCGACGGGTGATAAAAAAGCTGAATAAAGAGCAAGAAGGAAAACTCGATCTAGAAGGAGCGTCAAAACAAGATCTCGGATTTAAAGTCTTTAAGCTCGACAAGTCTAACTTCAAGCAGTGGCAGAAGCTTGCACCAGATGCCCAGCCTGAAAAAGTTATTGAACAACTCGAACTGCACATTGATCATATCAGCCACAAGGCCACGCAAGAGGACCTGCTTTATGAAATTCTCATCAAAGCCGGGTTCACCGCTACGGAGAAAATTGAAACCAAAACCATGGCTGGAAAGCAGGTATTTTCTATTGCTGATGGCGGACTTTTGATCTGTTTGGAAAATGACATTAACAAAGAACTTATTGATGCAGTGGCCGAAGCGGAGCCTATGCAGTTCTATTGCCTGGATAGCGCATTCCATGGTAATGACCAGCTTAAAGCCAATGCAGTACAGACTTTTAGCGCCCGTAATATGGGCCGCGAGAAGGCCAATCAAATTGTATTTAAAACTATATAGAGAATATAGAGAATGTTCATATGAAATTAAAATTTGATGCCAACTTAGAATACCAGCAAGAAGCCACGCAAAGCGTTACCGACCTGCTTGAAGGTTTACCACAGGCACAAAGCGGCCTTAAGATCAATTTTGAAAACATCGGCGGCACTTTGTTCAATGAGCTTGGTATTGGTAATGATCTGATACTGCCATTTAATGAGATGCTTGCCAACTTGCACAAAATCCAGATGCGCAACAACATACCTAAATCACGGATGCTGATTGAAGAAGGATCGCCTTACAAGTTCCCCAACTTTTCGGTGGAAATGGAGACCGGAACCGGTAAAACCTACGTATATTTGCGTACTGTTTTTGAACTCAATAAACTTTATGGATTCAAGAAATTTATTATCGTTGTGCCATCAGTAGCTATCCGCGAGGGAGTCACCAGCTCTATTAAGCTCATGAAAGACCATTTCAAGGGCCTATATGACAATGTGGCCTTTGATGATTTTGTCTATCAGTCAAAAGATTTGAGCCGGGTCCGCCAGTTTGCCGTTAACAACGAAGTGCAGATCATGGTTATTAACATTCAGGCTTTTCAGAGAGATGCCGGTGAAGATGTGGACTACGGGATGCTTTCCGATGCTGAGAAGAAAAAACTCAATATCATTCATCAGGAACAGGATAAGATGTCCGGTAGACGCCCGATAGAATATGTACAGGCCACTAATCCAGTGCTTATCATCGATGAACCCCAGAGCGTGGATAATACACCAAAATCACAGAAAGCCATAAGTAACTTGAATCCCCTCTTTGCTTTGCGCTACTCGGCTACCCACACCAATCCTTACAATCTCCTTTATCAGCTTGATCCTATCCGAGCTTATGATATGCGGATTGTGAAGCAGATAGAAGTGATGGATGCCAGCGGCGGCCAAAATTTCGGCAAGACCATGGTCCGTCTGGACTCGGTCGGCTACTGGCCAATAACATCCAAGACGCCTCAGGCAAAGATCACTATTTTTGAAGACACGCCTAACGGTCCGCGTGAAAAACAAGTCAAAGTAAAACATGGTATGGATTTAACCCAACAGACCAACAGAATCGACTATGAAGGGTACCTGTTAACCAATATCAATGCCGAGCCCGGCAATGAATATATCGAATTTCAAAATGGTGTGGTGGTGGAGCTTGCCCATGAAGCGGACGGTATGGGTGATGAAAGAATGAAAAGCCAACTCCGACAAACCATCGACCAGCATTTTGCTAAAGAAAAGAGATTGAAAGACAAAGGAATAAAAGTCTTGTCCCTCTTCTTTATTGATCATGTCAAAAGTTACCGCCAGTTTGATGAGAACGGCAACAGGCAAAAAGGAAAACTGGCTACCTGGTTTGAAGAGTTCTATGCTGAAATCAGCAATATGCCGATGTATAAAGGGCTGATACCTTATACCGCACAAGAAGTGCATGATGGCTATTTTTCAGCAGACAAGAAGAAAGGTAAGGTTGTCGAAGAGTTGGACACAACCGGAAGCACGGCAAAAGATGATGAAACCTATGAATTAATCATGAGGGATAAGGAGCGCCTGCTTAACACCGAAGAACCGTTGCGATTTATCTTCAGCCATTCAGCGCTTCGAGAAGGCTGGGATAATCCTAACGTATTTCAGATCTGCACTTTGCGGGAAATGGGAACTGATCGAGAGCGTCGTCAAACCATTGGACGTGGTCTGAGGCTGCCCGTCAATCATGATGGCGACCGCGTATATGATGAACAAGTCAATCGACTTACAGTGATTGCCAACGAATCATTTGAAAACTTTGCACGGGGCTTACAATCCGATATAGAAATGGCCATTGATCCAAGCGGTGGATTCAAATTTGGGCGTATCTTACAAATTGCTTTTACTCCCCTACTTAACACTGCCGGTACCGATTATCTTTCTCAGGAAGAATCAAAAGCTCTATGGGAACATATTCGCAAGGAAGGGCTCATTGATGATAGTGGCGATTTTACTCCAAAATTCAAACCGGACAAAGCCGGTTTTTCTTTAAATTTACCCAGTGACTTTTCCGGTATGGATGAAGCTGTTATCATCCGGATGAATCGTTTTCTTCCACGCGATATTGTCAAAGATGCTCGTAAGAGACAAACTGTTTCCTATAATAAGCGTGTGGAACTGAATCCCGACTTTAAGATTCTTTGGGATAAGATCAGCCAGAAAACACGGTATTCAGTAGAGTTTAAAACAGACAAATTGGTTGAACTTGCCTCGGCAAAAATCAAAGCGATGGCCGAAATCAGGAAGGTTCAGATAGAAATTACCAAACGGGATATTGAAATTAATGAATCGGGTGTCACAGGCGGCAGGATCACCAGCAACCGGACATATACCGTCAGCAATGAACAGCCGTTGCCAGATATCTTGGCATTTTTACAGAGAGAAACAGAATTAACCCGCGGTACTTTAGTTAAAATTCTAAAACAATCTAACCGGATCAAGGATTTTACAGCCAACCCGGTGATGTTTATGGCGGAAGCAGCAAAGCTTATCAATAGGGCTCTGCACGAATTGATTATTGATGGTATAAAGTATGAGCCTATCGCTGGCCAGATTTATGATATGCGCCTTTTTGAGCAGGCTGAAGTCGAAGAATATCTAAACAGACTATACACCGTTACCAGCACAGATAACAGGACCCCTTTCGACTATATTGCCTATGATTCCGACACAGAGGAGAAAATCGCGAAACTTTTAGATTCCGAGGATAAAGTAAAATTTTTCTGTAAACTGCCTCGCTGGTTCAAAGTTGCTACACCTCTTGGGACCTATAACCCCGATTGGGCCGTGGTTGTCGAAGATACTCAAAAACTCTATCTGGTGCGCGAGACGAAGAGCACGTTTGATAGAGATAAGAGACGTGAGTCGGAAAATAAAAAAGTTGATTGTGGGAAAGCTCATTTTATAGCGCTCGGTGTCAACTTTAAGGACGCGACAAATATTCATGAAATTTTACAGGCATAATAAGAAGAGGGAATTCTTGGCCATACAGAGAACGGCAAAGAGCATACTTACTGTCTTTCAAATCGTTTTGGCAGTACTTAACATAGCTACTTTCGTTGTGTTGTGGTCATTGTGAAACGTACCCTGAATAAATATGGATACCCGCCCTCCAAACAAAAAAATATATAATTGGTACCTACCCTCTCAGGCAGGTGCCTCTTTCTTTTTTCTTATCCTTTTATCATTTCATCCAGAAATGTGGATATCTTCACCTGCTTCCCCATATACATTCGGGAATAGGTCAGGAACAACTTTCTCATTGCCCTGCTTGCTGCCACAAAGGCGACCCTTCTCTCTTCTTCAACATCGCCCCTTTTATTGGGCAATATCCCTTCCAGCATTCCAATCAGGAACACTGCCGGGAACTCTAAGCCTTTACTTTTGTGTATTGTCATCAAGGCCACTCCATTTTTGTCGTGGCTTCTATCATCGGTAAAGGTATCGGTATAAGCTAATAGCGCCTCGATATTGCTGTACCTCAGCGCAGCAAGCTGTAATTGATTGATATTTGCAATTTTTTCATCATCTGGCGACGGTATCTCGTCATCAGTTACAAACCGGTCGCAATCAAGCACCTCTCTCAGGATACCGATCATTTCAGCCTGTTCAATAGTTGCAACATCTTGTATCAACGGCTCTATGATAGCAATAAACTCCCTGACTAATTTCCTGATATAGGGAACATCTATTCTTATCTTCTTCAGGGCGTCATAGAAACAAAGCCCTTTCTCTCCATCATATTCCTCCAGATCACCAATAAACTTTTTGCCGATATAACGATTGGAGTATTGTTGTAGCTGGGATTGAGAGAGATGAGAAGGAAGATGTGTTACGTATAAGCATCCGGTTATCAACAAATTCAGGCAAGGGCCTGATGTGCAGATTTGTAACGGTTGATCTCTTCATAGGGTAAAAAATAATGACAAGAATAAGTTCTCCACACCATTCTGCCACTCTTTTTCAAACGTGGGCGGCTTTACTCAAGACATCTTCTGCCCATTGATTAAGGCTTTTCCCTGCGGTTTTTGCTGTGGAAAGAGCTCTGGCATGAATCTCAGGAGAAACACGGAGCATCAGCTTACCGGAAGCTGCCTTCAGTGGCCTGCGGCCTGTGGCAGCACAATCTGCTATATAATGATCAATTGCGGCCTGGAAATCGACCCGGAGTTCTATTACGGTTTCTCCATGGAATGTGATGCTATCCGCGATTCCTATAATCTTGCCGGTAAAAATATTATCCCTTTGATCAAATTCGATCCGGGCCGTATACCCCTTATAGGTCATTACATTTTTCATGGTGTCACCTCCAATTGTATCAACCACTCGCGCAGTTCTTCGACCTGATACTTTTTTGCTTCCTTGCCCGGGTGGGGTCGATGAA
>JAPLKA010000036.1 GCA_026388315.1 Pseudomonadota bacterium
CTGCTCCTGGCATTTATCTCACTGAAGATGGAGATGAACTGGAGAACAACGAAAATAGGGAAGGTACGTCCTAATTTGCCCCTCTATAAAAAATTTACACAATTATGTTGACAGTACCTAGACTACCGAGTTATTCCATATGTTGTAGATTCTAATCCGCGAAGACATAACACGTATATCCCGGTAGGCGGACAGGAGGTTATAGCCCCTGAACTTTTGAAAGAAATACAACCAAGGTACATTCTGATCACCAATCCCAGCTATCGGAAAGAGATAGAGGATGTTTTACGTTCATTGAGTATCAAAACAGAAGTAATCGTTATCGTGTAATGCTAAAGAGAAGAGGGGATAGTTTAAATGAAAATGATTGAGGAGTTTGAAAACGAAAGATTGCAACGAATGAAAGAACAGGGGAAAAATGTTTCTTTAAATAAGGCTGCGCGTCTTTTTAACAAGAAGTCCTTGTTGTCTCACTACTCGTATAACTTTTCCTGGTTGGGGCGTCCCATATTTCAGTATCCACAGGATATCGTCGCAATGCAAGAGATTATTTGGGAAGTGAAACCGGATCTGGTTATTGAGACAGGTGTTGCGCACGGTGGTGGACTTATTTTGTATGCTTCTATTTTGGAGTTAATTGGCAAAGGCCAGGTGCTTGGCATTGATATCGACATCCGGGAACATAATCGCCGTGCAATTGAAACGCACTCGATGTTTAAACGGATATCTATGATCGAAGGTTCATCGGTTTCCGAGGAAGTAGTTGCGGAGGTCAGAAAGGTTGCCAAAGGGAAGGAAACGGTGCTCATTTGCCTCGATTCCAACCATACCCACGAACATGTTTTAGCTGAGCTTGAAGCTTATGCACCACTCACCAGTAGCGGGAGTTACTGCGTCGTCTTCGATACTGTGGTTGAAGACTTACCCGAAGAAACGTCTTCTGACCGCCCATGGAACAAGGGTAATAATCCTAAGACTGCCGTCCGGGAGTATTTGCGCCGTTTAAAGGATGAGGGTCGCAAGGCAGCCGATGGAGCACAGCTCCATTTCGAGATCGACAAGATGATCGAAAACAAACTCCTCATCACCGTTGCTCCGGATGGGTATCTCAAACGGATAAGTTGACACACAAATTTTCTGTCCAATCCTTATTTTTTCTTTTTATCCACTCCTCTAAATTGATATGAGAACTGTCAAGAAAAACATCATTGCCAACCACCTTGGCCAGGGTTGGAACGCCCTCATGGGACTTCGCGTGTGGCATGATGACAATAAACTTTCTGGCGCTCCTGCTGGCAACTCAGGTCGATAAGCTTTTGAGATTGGGTGTATTGGATTGAAGAACAAAGAAATGATTGAGGTGAACAGAACGTTGGAGATGCACATTCCCAAAGTCAGCGTTGGCATGCCGGTTTACAACGGCGAAGATACCCTACGATGTGCGCTGAATTCATTGCTTGGCCAATCGTTCGCTGATTTCGAGTTGATCATTTCCGATAACGCATCAACAGATGGCACAGAGTCGATTTGTCGGGAATATGCGGAGCAAGATCGCAGAATTCGTTACGTCCGCCAGTCGAAAAATGTGGGTGCGGTCACAAACTTCAAGCTTGTCCTTGACGAAGCACGGGGTGATTATTTTATGTGGGCTGCACATGACGACATAAGATCCGCTGATTATCTCGAAGTGAATGTCTCGTTTCTGGATCATAACCCGGATTTTGTCGCCTCAACATCGCCAACGAGGTTTGATAACGGTAAATTCAATGAAGTTTCGATGGGTGATGCAAGTCTTGAAGCAAACAGGATAAACCGTCTTATTAAATTTTTTGATACCTGGCACGCAAATGGTAGATTTTATTCTCTGATCAGACGGGATGTTCTTGAGGGATGTGGATTTGTATCCGATCATTTCCTGGCGGCTGATTGGGCTATTGTTTTGTTTCTTGCAAATCACGGAAAAATGCACAGAGACAAAGAAGGATACGTTGTGCTTGGCTCGCAAGGTCTAAGCAACAGCATGGATATATTTCGCGTATTTCGGAAAAACGCTATTGATTATTTCTTGCCGTTCCATAATCTCTTCAAGGTTACATTAACAATGTTCGGCGATATCCCTCTTCCTGCGAGGATTCATATAACGTGGATACTTGTCAAGCTGAATTATAATGCCCATATTATTCAGACAATATTTTATTTAAGGAATAAAAAATGGTTAGTCAGAATAGTCCGATTATTTAGACGGAAAAAATAATTTATACATAACCTACTTCGGGGCTCCGAAGTAGGTAGTTTAAACGCCTGCTCACCGATAAAGTTTTTGCCACATGAAAGTCATAAAAGACAGAATTCAAACAACAATCCAGAATATGCAAAAAACTGATATCTGGTGACGACACAATCAATCGGATAAATGAATCCGCCCGGATTATAATTAATGCTTTAAAATCCGGCAATAAACTCATGATTTGCAGAAACGGTGGAAGTGCTGCCGACGCCTAGCACATAGCAGGAGAATTTGTTTGTAGGTTTTACAAAAAACAGAGATCCATTGCCAGCTATTGCCATACACAACAGACACGTCCGTTGTGACCTCAATCTCTAATGACTATTCCTACGACCATATATTCAGCCGTCAGGTTAAGGCGCTTGGAAAAAGCGGTGATGTTCTTCTGGGCATCAGTACAAGCGACAGTTCCAGGAATGTGTTGGAAGCCGCCTTCAAGACAGCAAGAGAACTTGGAATAAATACGGTGTTCTTAAGCGGAGAGACAGAAAAAGAGATGGCGAAAATAAGCGACATTGCAATCAAAGCTCCGTCCTTGGACACACCACGCATCCAGGAGATACACCTGCTTGTTGAGCATATAATTTGCGAAATAGTTGAAAACCAGTTTTGATAAACCACTGGTTTTAGTTTTGAGTCATGAATTCTTGGTTTTGAGTTGATGGAAGACAAAAGCATAATAAAGAAAAGAACCTATGAATTTGCTTTGAAAATTATTGATCTTTATAAAATACTCATATCAAAAAACGAATATGTGCTCTCAAAACAGCCATTAAAGGCTGGAACAAGCATTGGAGCAAACGTAGAAGAGGCACTTGCAGGACAAAGCAGGGCAGATTTTCTTTCAAAAATGTCCATAGCCTCAAAGGAAACGCGAGAAACCAATCATTGGTTACGGCTAATCAGAGATAGCAAATTTCTTGAAGAACATCATACAAAACCCCTTATTGCCGAGTCATCCGAAATAATAAGAATGCTTACATCTATTGTAAAAACTACTGTTTCAAGTAACTCAAAACTCAAAACTAAGAATTCATGACTTATTAAATCTGTGGCTAAAATTAAAGCTGTTTTCATTGATCGTGATGGCACAATAAATGTTGATAAAAGCTATGTTTACAAAATTGAAGATTTTGAACTGCTCCCAGGTTCACTTGAAGCCCTTAAATTACTTACCCGCCACAAAATAAAAATCTATATAGTTACAAATCAAGCAGGTATCGCAAAAGGGTTATACACAGAAAAGCAGTACCATGTTTTAACAGAATACATGTTGAATTTCTTCAAAAAGGGAGGCATTAAAATTGAAAAGGTATTGTATTGCCCTCACCATCCTGAAGGCATTGTTCCTGAATATACGAGAAACTGTAATTGTAGAAAGCCTAACACAAAACTTTTTGAAGATGTTATTCAGCAAAATGAATACCACAAAAGCGAGCTAATTTTGATTGGAGATAAAAATTCTGATATCGAAGCAGGAAATAGATTGGACATTATCACATATTTAGTCCAAACTGGGTATGGCAGAGAGCATCAGACCGACATGAAAGCTACTTATATCGAAAAAGATTTATTGAGTGTGGTAAAGCATATCATATCAGCAACTTCATAATTATCTATGCAAATAGATACAATCATTCTCGCAGGTGGAAAAGGTACAAGACTAAGCGGCATCCTCCCGGATATTCCGAAACCAATGGCTCCGATTAATGGAATACCCTTTTTGGATATATTATTATCGCAGCTTAACCCTTACCCTTACATAACAAAAGTGATGCTTGCGGTTGGATACAAATCAGACGTAATAATAAACAGATATAAAAATTCTGCTGCTTATAATTTTAAAATCCTGTTTTCTGAGGAAAAGGTGTTGTTAGGAACAGGTGGCGCAATAAAAAAGGCGCTATCTTTTGCAAACACGGACGATGTGCTTGTTTTAAATGGTGATTCATACATAGAAGTTGACATTAACAAATTAATAATTTTTCACAAAGCCAATAAGGCTTCAATAACCATTGTTTTAAAAGAGATTAGCGATGCCAACAGATATGGTAGCGTAAAAATAGATGATCAGCTCAGAATACTTTTATTTGAAGAAAAGAACAGTTCAAATCATACCGGCCTAATAAATGCTGGAGCTTACCTGATAAAAAAGAATCTTTTTGACAGCATCGACAAAGATCGGGAAATATCTTTTGAACGCGAGATATTACCTGATTTAATAAAAGGTAATGCATACGGTTATATAACCAGCGGGATATTTATTGATATTGGCATTCCTGATGACTACAAAAGGGCGCAAGCAGAATTAGCGAATCACATCGTTTGATAGAGTATTTGATAGAGTAAAATAATGATCATTTCACGTACACCTCACAGAATATCTTTTTTTGGCGGCGGCACAGATTACCCGTCATGGTATCTTGAGTATGGTGGCAAAGTCTTAGGCGTTGCAATTGATAAATATTCTTATATAACCTGCAGGAAACTCCCCCCGTTTTTTACCCACAAACACAGGATTCTATATTCTAAAATTGAATCGGTTCAGACATTAGACGAGATTCAGCACCCTTCTGTAAGGGAAACTCTTAAATATATGAAAGTTGTTAATGGTTTGGAAATCCATCATGATGGTGATATTCCAGCTCGTTCTGGTATGGGTTCGAGCTCGGCCTTTACAGTCGGACTGTTAAAAACACTATACGCCCTTGAAGGTAAGCTTATTACAAAAGAAAATCTTTACAAAGAGGCAATACGTATCGAACAGGACTTGATACACGAAAACGTCGGCTCTCAAGACCAGGTATGGGCGGCATGTGGTGGTTTGAACACTATCGAATTTCTTCAAAATGGAGAAATTATTGTTGGGCCTATTATCATGAAAGAACCCAGTCTTCAGAGTTTTGAAAATAAATTTATGCTTTTTTTTACAGGATTATCAAGATATGCTTCTGATATAGCGAAAGAGGAAATTGAGAACATACCGAAGAAAAAAGATGAATTATTAGAAATGAGACAATTAGTTGGCGACGCCCAAAAAATCTTAGCCTCTGGTAACGATAATTTTACTGATTTCGGAAAACTTTTGAATGAAACCTGGAAATTGAAAAGAAAATTATCTGACAAAATTAGTAATGAGGAGATAGATGATATGTATAAAACAGCTTTAGCTAATGGGGCGGTTGGAGGAAAACTCTTAGGAGCCGGCGGTGGGGGTTTTATGTTGTTTTATGTAGAGCCTGAAAACCAACCAAGGGTAAAAAAGTCATTAAAAAATTACCTGCATGTTCCCTTTAAGTTTGATTTTACAGGTTCGGAAATCATAGTTTATAAACCCGATTACCAGAATGACAAGAGGAGATAGGAGGATCCATGTATAATATTTTAGTTACAGGCGGCGGCGGCTATATTGGTTCTATGCTTGCCCCTGAGTTATTAAAATTGGGCAACAAAGTCACGGTATTGGATAATTTTATGTACCAACAGAATTCTTTACTTGATTGTTGTGTGAATGACAGTTTTGATGTGGTAAGAGGCGATGCAAGGGATGAAAACGTTTTAAAACCCCTTTTGCAAAAGGCTGATTATATAATTCCTTTAGCTGCATTGGTAGGCGCGCCGCTGTGCAATAAAGATAAAGTCGGGGCAGCAACTATCAACAGGGATGCAATAGCATCAATAACTAAGCTCATATCAAAAGAACAGCGAATTGTAATGCCTACGACAAATAGCGGGTATGGTGTTGGCCAAAAAGGCGTTTATTGCACAGAAAAAACTTCACTAAACCCTATTACTTTATACGGTGTAGTCAAAATGGAAGCAGAAAAGATTATTCTTGATAGGGGAAATTCCATAAGCTTCAGGCTGGCGACTGTTTTCGGAACGTCTCCCCGGATGAGAATCGACCTTTTAGTAAATGATTTTACTTACAGGGCAGTTACAGACAGATTTGTGGTTGTCTTTGAAGGACACTTTAAGAGAAACTATATTCACATAAGGGATGTCGTAAGGGCATTCATCCATGCAATAGACAACTTTGATAAAATGAAAAACGAAGCGTATAACGTTGGTCTATCCGATGCAAACCTTTCCAAATTAGAGCTCTGCGCAAAGATTCAGGAACAGATCCCTGATTTTGTTTATCTTGAAGCCCCGGTTGGTGAAGACCCCGATAAACGTGATTACATAGTCTCAAACGAAAAGATAGAAAAAACCGGCTTCAAACCAATTCATTCCCTTGAAATGGGTATCAAAGAGTTAATAAAGGGGTATAAAATAATCACGAACAGTAAATATGGTAATGTTTAAAGACTCAAAGATTTACGTTGCCGGGCATACTGGACTTCTTGGCTCAGCGCTTTTAAAAAAACTGGAATCAGAAAGCTACCATAACGTAGTCACAAGAAGCCATGCTGAACTTGACTTGACAGACCAAAAACTGGTTGATGAGCTTTTTGAGAAAGAACGCCCCGAATATGTGTTTTTATGCGCAGGATTAACAGGCGGTATTATTGCTAACCAGACATATCCTGTAGATTTTTTGCATACCAACATTGCCATTCAGGACAATGTCTTTCAGGTAGCACAAAGGTATGAAGTAAAACATCTTGTTTTCTATGGTTCTTCATGTATATATCCAAAAAGTTGTCCACAACCAATCAAAGAGGAGTATTTGTTTACCGGCAAAATTGAAGAAACAAGCGAGGCTTATGCAATTGCAAAAACTGCTGGAATAATTGCATGCAGATCATACAATGCTCAGTTTAAAACAAACAGATTTATCGCATTGCTTCCGAATTCCATGTATGGCCCAAATGATAATTTTGACCTGGAAAACTCCCACGTACTATCTGCTCTAATCAGAAGGTTTCACGAAGCAAAGACTAACGGGCAGAAAAAGATTGTCCTCTGGGGAAGCGGCAGTCCCCGCAGAGAATTTATCTTCAGCGAGGATGTTGCTGATGCGTCTATTTTTGCAGTTCTTAATTTAGATAAGCTGGATAGCGCCCAACATTATAATGTGGGTACAGGTATAGATTATTCGATTAAGGAGCTCGCTGAACAGATTGCTATCGTAGCAGGTTTTGAAGGCAAAATAGAATGGGATGCTACCAAGCCTGACGGGACGCCGCAAAAGCTTTTGGATAGTTCAAAGTTTTTGAAATTAGGGTGGAAATCATCAACTTCATTGAAAGAAGGATTAAAGACAACATATCAATGGCTTATAAATAATTTCAAAAAGCATTGCGAATGACATTATATGGAAGAAATAGATAACACGATTCAATTATTAAAAGATAAAGCCCTGTGGGTTCGCAAAGAGACACTCAAAATCCATGGCGAAGCGCAAGAGACCCGGCTTGCGTCCTCTCTTTCGCCTGTTGAGATATTCGTTGCCTTGTTTTATGGAGGAATTATAAAGTTTGATCCAATAAATCCAAAATGGGAAGGCAGAGACCGTTTTATTATCAGCAAAGGTCATGGGTCAATTTCGTTTTATCCTATATTGGCAGATATTGGATATTTCGATAAAGGAGAACTCTCGAGAGTATGCAAGGAAGGTTCTTTTTTAGGAGGTATCCCTGATCCTATCATACCGGGATATGAAACTGTAAATGGTTCATTGGGGCACGGTCTCGGTGTTGCGTGCGGTATGGCGCTAGCCTTAAAAAGAAAAGGTAAAATGGAAAAGGTATTTGTCCTCATGGGAGATGGCGAGCTATATGAGGGCGCTGTATGGGAAGCGATTATGATGGCAGGGGAATATAGGCTGGATAATTTGGTTTTGATTATTGATAACAACAAGGTTTGTATGCTTGATTTTTGCAAAAACATTATTGACATAGAACCATTGGATGAAAAGTTTAGAATATTTAAGTGGTCGGTAAGCGCTATTGACGGACATGATATGAAACAAACATATGAGTCTTTATTAAGATTAAAAAGTGAAGAAAAGGGCTTACCCAAGGCACTTATAGCCAACACCGTAAAAGGCAAAGGAGTTCCAAACTTAGAGGTTGATCCGCTGAGCCATATTAAAAATATAAGACCGGATGATATTGATGCAGCCATAGAGGGCTTACAGTGAGTGCGGTTAAAAAGGCAATGAGAGATGTTTTTATTGAACAGATATATTATAAGATGTTTGAAAATAAATCATTGTTTTTTCTAACGGCTGATTTTGGCTCTCCTAAATTAGATGTGTTGAGAAAAGACTTTAATAACAGATTCATTAATGTTGGCATTGCAGAGCAAAACCTCGTCAATGTTGCAACCGGTTTAGCCTTAGAAGGGTTCATTGTTTATGCATATGCAATTGCACCTTTTTTGGTTATGAGGGCATATGAGCAAATAAGAAATAACCTTTCCCTTTTATCGCATGTTCATGACATAAATGTTAACTTGATTGGTGTGGGGGCAGGTTTGAGCTATGACGTTTCGGGTCCCACACATCATAGTTTAGAAGACATCAGCATTATTAGAACATTGCCCAATATCAGCTTGATATCTCCGAGCGATTGGGTCTTGGCTGAAAAATTTGTAGATTATTCAATAGAAAATAAAAAACCAAAATATATAAGATTTGATGGGAAACCATTGCCGAATATTTACAGCGACACAGATGATGTAAATTTGGATGATGGATTTTTTGAGTTGGCAAAAGGCGATGATGTTTGTTTGGTTTCAACGGGCCATATGACACATACTGCTTTAAATGTAGCCGAGAAACTGAACAGGGAAAGAATTCATATAGGGGTAATTGATGTCTTTATAATCAAGCCTATGAATGAAACAGTATTCTTTAGCTCATTGGTTAAATATAAATATATTCTAACACTTGAAGAGGCTTTTATAAATAAAGGTGGCTTGGATAGTTTTGTTATTAGTATTCTTAATAGAAAATCGTCAGACACTAAAATTAAAAGCAAAGGGTTTAAGGATTCCTATGTATTTGATGTTGGCAGCAGAGATTACTTACACAAACTAAACAACCTTGATGAAGATAGCGTTGTGGCTGACATTAAAGAAATGTTAAGGGAATCTATATGAGCAGGACAGATATAGTAATAATAAATCCTGGTGACAGAAGACAGGTTTATCAAATATTAGATGATTAACAGGATTATTCAAAATCTATTGACGATTAGGAACTATTGTAAATGATAATCGAACCGAACCTTAATTTACCTTTGATGAAAAACAATATTACCCGCGCCGACATGGACGCAGTTATTGCCTACTTATCACAAGATGATCCGCCGTTGACCCACTCCAAGCAAACGCTTGCCTTTGAGCGCGAATGGTCCGAGTGGCTCGGTGTCAAATATAGTGTTTTTGTCAATTCAGGCGCCTCTGCTAACCTTCTGACCATGGCTGCGCTCAATGAGATGTTCGGGACAGGAGAGGTTATCGTCCCCCCCCTAACGTGGGTGTCCGATATTGCCGCAGTTCTCCAAAACGGTTTTACACCTGTTTTTGTAGATATTGACCGACGCACGTTTGGTATGGACACAGCTCAGGTATTGACAAGACTCAACGCCAGTACCCGTGCGGTGTTTATTACGCATATCCTTGGCTACAATGCCCTCACACAGCAACTGCTGGACGAACTGGAGCGCCGCAACATTCCGTTGATTGAGGATGTGTGCGAGTCACATGGCGCTACCTTTAATGGGCGCAAACTCGGCACATTCGGACTTATATCTAATTTTTCATTCTACTATGCCCACCACATGAGCACCATCGAAGGCGGGGTGATCTGCACCAACAATCGTAATGTCTACGAAACTGTTCGCATGTTACGCTCACACGGCATGGTGCGTGAAGCGACATCAAACGAAATCAGGAACTCATACATAACAAATCATCCCGATCTGAATCCGGATTTTATTTTTGCCTTCCCTGCGTATAATGTCCGTCCCAATGAGATTGGTGCGGTGATTGGCCGTTCACAGCTAAAGAGGCTGGACGAGAATAACAGGATACGAAGGCGAAATCTTGATCTGTTTCTCTCTCTTCTCGACCCGACCAAATATCGGACCGATTTTGCAGTCGAGGGCAGTTGTAATTATGCCTTTACTCTGGTACTCAACGAGCCCGACACGGTACTGCGTGATCGTGTTGAGCAATCGTTACAACAACGCGGGGTCGAATTTCGGCGCGGGCTTTCCGGCGGTGGCAACCAACTGCGCCAACCTTACTTACGAAAACTCATGGGCAATGAATTTGAGCGCTATCCGAATGTGAATCACATCCACTTTTTCGGCTGGTATATCGGCAACTATCCAGGACTGGAACAAGAAAAAATAGAAGCACTCTGCCAATTGTTGAATCGTTTATAATAGTCATTACAAGGGTTTTTAAGAGTATTACCGCACAAAAGATATTCAAAAACCCTCCATTAAAAAAGATTTGTGGGGGGGGATTCTGTACCGATGAATTTTATGTCACAACAGTCAGAGAAAAAAGATTTCATTTTAAAATATGGCAATATTGAAAATCCTTGCATATAAGAAAAAGTTAATTTTTTTACTTCTTCTCATTACAATAATATTTATAGTATTTTTATTTAATAAATTTTGGACAATTAGTCCTGAGATAATTTTCACGTTTATTCAAAACAATAAGATCCTTGCCCCTTTCCTATTTATTGTGTTTTACATAATAATGAGTATATCTGTTTTACCAACATTGCCAATGAATTTAGGCGCTGGTCTTCTCTGGGGACCTCTTTGGGGTACTTTGTTATCTGTTATTGGGGCAACTTGTGGCGCAAGCTGCTCGTTTATAATAGCGCGATATTTGGTACACGATTACTGTAAAAGAAAGTTACAAAACCCTAAATGGCTTCGGTTGTTTAATGCAATAGAGGGGAATGGATGGAAAGTTGTTGCCTTTGTAAGACTTGACCCTATCTTTGCATCAGGACCTCTCAACTACTTGTTTGGAATTACACCTATACCCTTTGGTACGTTTATATGGTCAACAGCCCTTTTTCTCATACCGCCAGCAAGTATTATTGCATCAATAGGGTATTTTATTGGGTGGAGCGTGCTGTCGGAGGAGAGCATAAAAGATGTAGGTCATTACATAGTCCTTGCAGGTACCCTTGTAACAATTGTATTGATCATTCTTTTTTTCATTATTAAATATTTTAGGGAAAGTATCAAACTATAATATATACAGACTTGTAGAAGTAGGAATTCGGAGCCTCTAAAAACAAAATAGATGCTTCATCAAGTGCGGAACGATAAAACAATTGTGTATAAACCAAATAGATTAGGAGGTCAAGTGACAACAACATTACTTGTAATGACGTTAAATGAAATTGATGGTATGAAAAAAATAATGCCACAAATACAAAAAACATGGGTCGATCAGATCATTGTAGTTGATGGCGGATCTACCGATGGGACAGTAGAGTGGGCAAGAGAAAATGGATATACCGTTTATATTCAAAAGCAAAAGGGGTTCAGACATGCGTATGTTGAGGTAATGCCACAAGTTAAAGGTGACGTATTAATCACATTCAGTCCCGACGGAAATTCAATATCGGAGCTAATTCCCAAACTCATTGAAAAAATGAAGGAGGGCTATGATATGGTAATAGCATCTCGTTATCTGGGGTCGGCAAAAAGTTATGATGATGACTTTCTGACGGGCTTTGGAAACTGGTTTTTTACAAGGACTGCGAATGTGCTGCATGGAGGCAAATATACGGATGCAATGGTTATTTATAGAGCCTACAAAAAAAGTTTAATAGATGAATTGGAACTCGATCAAGACAGATGGTATTCAGTTCCGGAAAAGCTTTTTTCGTGCAAGGTGAGTTGGGAACCTCTCCTGTCAGTAAGAGCGGCAAGAAGGAAATTGAAAATAACTGAAATACCAGGGGATGAACCACCAAGAATCGGTGGAGAAAGAAAGTTAAAGATATGGCCGTGGGGCGCGACATTTTTGTATCAATTTATTAGAGATTTTATAGTTTGGAGATGAAGTTGATGAAAAAAATACGAACGCAAAAAGGTCATTCGAAAAAATAATTTATGACAAGAGGATTCATCAATAAAGTAACGGAACTGCAAAACTGGATTATCTCAGTTATTGTCACAGTGATCTTTGCATTCAGGTGGCGGACATGTCTGCCTTTTTCAGGCTATATGCCCTCAATTGCGGAGAATACCGACCAATTAGACGTCTGGGCAAGATACGTCATCTGGGCAAGAGATCCATTCAGTTGGCCTATAAGCGTCATCAACGGGCTAAATTTCCCCTTTTATGATGCAAGTATAGCGAGAGGTCCCCTTCCGTTTTTTGCCATTATATTCAAGGCATTGTCAAAAATAAACGGGATCTTCGCTAACTTTTATTACTTCCCGTTAGTAGAGATGATATTTGTCTTTTTTTCTGCATACTTCACTTGCTTAATGATGGATTCACTTAAATCAAAAGCTTGTTTATTAAAACTGTTGGGAGCCACTATGGTGGGACTTTCATTCCCTCTCTTATACAGAAGTTCAAATTATTATGGTGTTACTTATTTTGTGTCTTATATCCCATTCTATATGGGATTTGCATATTTCTACCTGAGATTATTTAATAATACCGACAGAAAATCACTTTTTATATTCATAATATTTATTGCAATCCTGACTTCAATTTTTGAGCATTACGTTTTATTCGGGATTTATTTTCTTTTAGGTGTATGTACACTATGTTGTCTGGTTAATTGCATATATAATAATAATGTGAAAAATATGCTGAGACTGAAATATTCTGCCGCTGCCCTAACTTTAGGCTTTATCGCAACGCTATCTGTCGTCTATATGCTGGGGGGGAATCAGGGAGATATTGATTATAATGTGATCAAATCTGCATCTCCGCTCTTGGGGAGATTTAGTACCGACTGGGGGTATGGGGGTGGTTATGGGGGAGGATTCCATGTCGCCGATGTTCTGACGTTAATCATTCCCCCCAATTACCAACCATTATTACCGGCTTATAAATGGTGTGGTCCAAGCGCCGTATTAACAGAGCTCGGTTTTCCACTTACGACAAATAATTTACAGGATGGGCAGTATGAGGGATTTAGCTATCTTGGCACGGCAGCGATTCTGTTGGCTTGTACATTAGCGATTACAGGGATTTTTCTTTTTGTGAAAAAAAGAAATAAATATCTTAGTAAAATGAGTTTTGTGCACGATTCGTCCCTGATTATGAAAAATGAATTGGTGAACTACCAACTAATGATGGGTCTATCATCAGTATTACTTTTTGTATTGAGCTGGGGCTATATTATCCACATCGGGGGAGTAAGAATTAATGAAATCTCGACGCCCAGTCTAATCATCGCAGAAATATGGCCTAAGTTTATGTTTGTAAGAACAATGGGGCGCTTGGCAATACCTTTCATGCTGTTTGTGACAATTGCCATTGTTGTAATGTTTGGACGGCTGTTAAATAGACTTACCTCTAAAACCACAAAAGCTGGATTGGTTTATGGACTCGTAATTATGATAGTGATTGGCTTTCATACTTATGAGATAAAAGGATACTTGGAACCACCTCAAACTGTAGTTTTTGGGAATCAGATTGCAAGTGAATTTGGAGACAGCGATGTTTTGATAATTAGAAAGGCGACGGCGAATAAGAAGGCCATTATGGCAGTGCCGGCGATCAGGGAAAACGAGCAATGGCTGAAAATATGCTATTCCCTTGCCTTTTTTGCCCAAGTGCCGATAAATGGTTTTTATAGCGGCCTTGCTGTAAATGAAGAGCATATAAAACGGAATAGATTAGATACGACTGCGATAATATCAGGGAAAATCAAAAATATAAAAGAGAGGTATGGGAATGTTGTCATAGCGGCTCCTCCCCATGTTGCCGATAAGATAATGAAGTTGGCGGATATGCCTCTTAAGGGTCATAAGCTGAAGCATAAAGGCGTTGTGATTTTAACTTTAGAGGAATTTTAATCACATTACGCATATTGTTAAACATTAAAGCACGGGAATATAAATAACTTATGATCTGTGGGGTAATGCCATGAGTAAAGAAAAAAATTATGATTATTTTATGAGTCTGAATTACGACGCGGTACTGAGAAAGAAAAATGAGGACTATTGTCTGTTTATTCCCGAGCTGTCGATCATTGGGTGCGGAAGAAGTCTAGGAGAAGCAGATGAGAATTTACTGAAGGAAAAGGAGAACTATTTCAGAAATATTATTGAATTTAACTTAGCGGAGACGGTTAACGAACCTGCCAGTGTCAAAATAAGAAAAAAACAGTATCAAGAGATCGGGCAGTATCTCTTGAAAATGTTGTTGGTGTTTCTTTTTATTGTCGTCCTCTCCACAGTTTTGTTTATTCCTGTGCTATCTTCCTTTGAAAAAGCCATAACTCGGACGGTAGTCGCTATGCCTGAAAAAGTATTACCCAAGATTGCTACCAAGATTGATAATAAACTGAGCATGATGACAGAAGCGGACAAAGAAGAAATGCGTCTGAGAATTAAAAATATAATCAGCAATATCAAACCTTATACGGATGAGATAAAAATACTCTTTGAAAGCGACGCTAAAGGTGTCAACAAACCAGCAATGAAAGATAAAAAGATCAATTAATCTTTGTGCAGAATTATTCATCGAGAAAAATAATTGCTTAGTACTACAACGTTAAGTCCTAAGAATCATCATGAATGACTCTGATGAAACCGACTTTTATTTTGAGTACCTCCTATAACATGGCCACAAGATTTTCAATTGTGGTCGGTTGTGCCGTCTCCACCATCTTCTGGTGTTTCTGACGTTCTCTTTCTCTCATCTGCTGCTCATTGTAACGTTTGTAGCAATAATCTTTATATTCTGTTCATCCATCTCTTTTTGGATACGCTTAAGGCATGCTTACCCCCAAGAGAGGGGACAAGCAATTAAAGACTGCAGAAAAAAGCTACCGTTTCTGACAAACGGTCACTATGCAAATGAAGTAATGTCTGTTTATCGGAGTTGAATGTGAAAAGAGCCCTAATATGTGGCGTGTCTGGGCAAGATGGTGCGTATCTTGCCCAGCTTCTTATTGAAAAAGGATACCAGGTTTGGGGTACCTCTCGGGATGCGCAAGTAGCGAATTTTGGTAATTTAGCTATGCTGGGTATAAACGATCAGGTGAATTTGCTTTCCATGGCACAAACAGATTTTAGAAGTGTGCTTAACAGCTTAAGTCGAAGCGATCCCGATGAGGTTTATTTTTTGTCTGGCCAAAGTTCGGTAGGACTTTCATTTGGTCAACCCGCCGAGACGATTGAAAGTATTTCCTTTGGCATTCTGAATCTGTTGGAGGCCATTAGATTTATTGGAAAGCCTGTCAAGGTGTACAACTCCAGCTCAAGCGAATCATTTGGAGATGTTGGGTCACAAAGGGCAACCGAAGTAACTCCATTCCGTCCACGTAGCCCCTATGGTGTCGCCAAAGCCTCTGCATACTGGCTGGTAACCAATTACCGTGAGGCTTATGGCCTATTTGCTTGCAACGGCATTCTTTTTAACCATGAATCTCCATTAAGACCTTCAAGATTTGTAACAAAGAAAATCATGTCATCTGCATGCCGCATCTCAAGAGGATCCGGGGAAAAGTTGAATCTTGGGCGCATAGACATCGTACGCGACTGGGGTTGGGCACCCGAGTATGTCGAAGCAATGTGGCGGATCTTACAAGCTGAGAAGCCGGATGATTTTGTAATTGCTACCGGTTACAGCGCAACGCTTGAAGAATTTGTTACGAGAGCTTTCGACCATGTAAATCTTGATTGGCGGAAGTACGTTGTAATTGATTCTGCCTATTTCCGTCCGTCTGACATTGCCTATAGTAGAGCAGACCCATCAAAGGCCGCTCATGTATTAAACTGGCGGGCAACCACTAAGTTGCCCCAGCTCGTGGATTTGCTAATATCCGCCGAATTAACAAAATTAGAAAGTTAGACATATTGCAGGGGTAACCGTTTATGCGCATTGCTTTCGACCATCAAATTTTCTGCAATCAACGTTTTGGCGGGATATCCCGATATTTTACTCGCTTAACCAAGCAACTTTCTGAATCTGAACATGATGTTCGGATTTTTGCACCGCTGCACCAGAACCATTATGTTAAAGATCTTTCGTCTGGAATTGTTCAGGGATTTGGTTTAAAGCGATATCCGCCAAGAGGTGAGCGTCTATTGCTGCCTATTAGCCGGTTCATTGCAAGGCATGTTGCAAGGCGTGCTATAAAGAAATGGCAGCCGAATATAGTGCATGAAACTTTCTATTCTCCTTATCGATCCGGCCCAGAGACAAGCTGCACCGTCATTACTGTATACGACATGATTCACGAACTCTTTAAGGAGAGTTTTGCTCCTGGAGATCCAACAACACATATAAAAAGGATTGCAGTTAATCGTGCAGATCATGTGATTTGCATTTCTGAAAGCACGCGACGCGATCTAATTAGATTATTTAGCATACCAGAAGAAAATGTCTCATGTGTGCATCTTGGATTTGAGCAATTCCCGCCACTAAAAAAAAGGAACATTGCAAAGCCTAAGACAGGTCGTCCATTTTTACTTTATGTCGGTGGGCGCGCTGCTTATAAGAACTTTACCGGTTTTCTAAATAGCATCGCCGCTTCACCAAAATTGATGAGGGATTTTGACATTATCGCCTTCGGTGCCGGACGATTTTTGGCGGACCAGAAAGCATTGATTAAACAACTTGGTTTTCGCGATTCACAGGTGCAACACATAACCGGAGACGATGACTTGCTGAGTTTCTATTACCAACAGGCACGCGCTTTTGTCTGTCCTTCTTTATACGAAGGCTTTGGCCTTCCGCTTCTTGAGGCAGCGGCCCATAATTGCCCGGTCATCAGCAGTAATACCAGTTCCATGCCGGAAGTTATCGGTGAGGCCGCCGAATATTTTGATCCTAATGATATTGAGGATATGACCCGCGCCATAGAGAGTGTTGTTTATTCAGATGAACGTATAAAACAGTTAAAAATACTGGGGCAAGAGCGGCTTAAAAGCTTTTCTTGGCGCCAATGTGCTGAAGAAACGCTTGGTATTTATAAAAGGATAATTTAGTCCATGTGCTGCGTAAAATGCGAGGCACTTAGTGATCTTTTATAGACAAATAATTCGACAGACTGTACTTAGCTTTAGGGAACAATAACCTTGAGAGACAAGCAGATAGCAATTATCGCCAAGGGAAGTGGGATTTCTTACTCATTTGACGCAGTAAACACCAAGTGTTATTACATGGCCAAAGCACTTAAATCTTATGGCTTAAATGTGACTATTCTTTCAAGTATTTATTATCAGCCGGAGCTATTTGGTAAAAAAGTAGGAAAATATAAAGGCATAAAATATTATATACCATCCGTTTATCCAAAAGCGTCCTCAAAAATAAAACAAATTTATTATAAATTGGCACACACATGGAGAGTAACATGTTTTTTAATTTATCTAAAACTTAGATGGGGGAAAATCCATTATATTTTTGATGATAACTCAACTCCATTTCCTTTTTTGCTTTTCTTTAAATGGTTGGGGATCATTGACTTAATATTTAATCTCGAAGAATGGCCATTAGCACACAACATTTCTTATAAAAGAAAAATGTATTCACATTATTTTACTGTTTGTGCCTTCAAAAATTGCAAAAAAATTGTTTGTATAAGTTCATATCTTATTGCCCAGGCCATTAAATACAATAATAAATCAAGAGTGTTTAAGCTGCCAGCGTTAACTGAGTTCAATGAATCAAACTGTGATACCCCGATAAACACTGACAGTAAGCATGAAATAACAAGATTTTTATACTGCGGTAACGTCGTGTATTCTGAAGTAATAGATACCATCATTGGTGCCTATGAAAATATATGCCGGTTAAGAAAAAACGTGAAAGTTGAACTGCTTCTGATATTGCACGGCAATGAATTAAAACTACAAAAATTTTCTGATTATGCAAGGCAATTAGAATACCCCATAGAGATAAAGAGCAATCTTTCAGAGTCAGATTTGCTTACAGAATATTCTCAGGCATCAGTTTTTTTGGCTCCTCTTCGGCTTACCGTTCAGGACCAAGCCCGGTTTCCTCAAAAAATTGCTGAATACGTTTCTCTTTCGAAACCAATAATAACAACTTTCGTTGGGGATATCGGTCTATATTTTGAGTCTGATAAAAACGCAATATTTATTGACGATTTTACGGTAGCCGAACTTGAAAAAAAAATGAATTATTCAATTGATAATAACGAAAGGGTAGTCGGCATAGGGGTAGAAGGAAATGCTGTTGGAAGAAAATATTTCAATTATAAAAAATATATTAACGAGTTTGGTGACTTTGTAACATCTTGAATATGAGACACCAAAGAAAATCCCAGAAGCCCCATACAAAAAAATGGCGGGAGAAATATCCAAAGTGATCCATTGTAAGCGGAGGCGTAGTGATAAGAAATGAAAAAATAAAAAATATCCTTGTACTGACCTACTGGAGCTATCGCGACGGGCTTATCCAGAGCTATACGCTCCCCTTTGTCCGCATGATCCGCAAAAATATTCCTGCAGAGGGGAAAATATGGGTTCTTACGCAGGAACAGGACTCCATGAAGATGACTGAAGAAGAATGGGAAAAGGAGAAAAAACTGCATGAAGCCGAAGGCATCCACATACTCCGCTACAAATATACATTCTTTAGCGGGAAAGCCTTATTCCGCACCCTCTGGTACCTGTTGCGCCTTACCCTGCTGATCTTCAGTAAACACATTTCAGTCATCCACGCCTGGTGCACTCCGGCAGGTGCCTGGGGAACCATTCTTTCATTGCTCACCTTCCGGCCGCTGGTTATTGACAGCTACGAACCCCATGCCCAGTCTATGGTGGAAAATGGCAACTGGAAACCCGGCAGCCTTCCCTTCAGGATCCTTTTTAAACTTGAAAAATGGCAGACCCGCAGGGCAAAAGCCTTTATTTCAACAACAGAAAGCATGCGCGACTATGCACTTACCAATTATGGAAAAAATCCTGTTCCATTCTATGTAAAACCTTCGTGCGTTGACCTTTCGCAGTTTGACCCCGCCAACATCCGGCATGATCTGCTTGAAGCCCTTGGCTGGAAAGATAAAATCATCTGTATCTATGCCGGAAAAATCGGAGGGCTCTATCTTGATAAGGAAATATTTGAGTTTATAAAGGTAGCTGATACCTTCTGGAACCACCGACTGCGCATGCTATTCCTCACTACCACGCCGGAAACTGAAGTGCAGGGACACATTACCCGTGCAGCGCTGGATCCATCCATCTTTATGATAAAATTTGTTCCCCACAGGGAAATTTCAGGCTATATGAGCATTGCCTCATTTGCCCTTACTCCCGTGAGGCCGGTTCCCTCAAAACGCTACGGTACCTCAATAAAAGACGGGGAATACTGGGCAATGGGCCTGCCTGTAGTAATTACACCCGATATTTCAGATGATTCAAGCATCATCCAGTCACTCAAAATCGGATCGGTACTGAAAGGATTCACAGAAAATGATTATCTTTGCAGCGTAAAAGAGATAGACACCCTGCTTCACAGTGGAAAACGGGACGAAATCAGGCAAAAAATCCGCTCTGTTGCCGCAAATTATCGTAGTTACAGCATAGCAGAAAAAATATATCAGCAATTATATGGAAAGACATAATATTATGATCACGAATAAACGGATCTTTGTTACCGGTGGAGGAGGATTTATCGGGAGCCAGCTGGTGGAAACACCGGTAAAGAACAACAACAAAGTGATTGTTGCAGATACCTTCAAGCGCGGGAATAAAATCCCGAAGGACGTGTTCCGCTTATGAAATCATATTTCTATAGTCTTTTATATCGATATATATCGATATACATTAGACCAGATAATACCGTTGTCGAAATTAACCCTCAGTCCAGTATGCTGAGTCGTTACTTCAAAAATATTAAGATGTTATTCCTTAGCAAACCTTCAAACAACAATTTTGAAGGCTGCGAAACAATTCCTGACTTGCAAGCATTAATACAAGCATTACCGGAATATATCCTTTTAAATGGCAATATACATTATGAAAGAGATTTGCAGTCCTTTATGGAAAAGCTACATGTGGCATGTAATGCATCAACAAGACTTGTGTTTACTTATTACAGCACGTTATGGAAACCATTATTCAAATTTGCTACATTGCTTGGTTTAAGGCTAAAAACAATGGAAGAAAACTGGATAACTCATGATGATATAGCTAATATCCTGATTCTTTCAGATTATGAAACGGTGTCCTCCGAAAGCAAAATAATTGTCCCGTTTTACGTACCCTTTATCAGTAATTTAGTTAATCGTTACATTGCCCCACTACCTATTTTTAGAAATTTTTGTATTGTAAATATTTTAGTTGCAAGGCCTATTTATCGTCGAGAAAACAATAAACTATCTGTTTCGGTAGTGGTTCCAGCACGAAATGAGGCTGGCAATATCGAAGCTATAATAAAGCGATTGCCCAAAATGGGGCCAGATGACGAGCTGATCTTTGTGGAAGGAAATTCCATAGATAATACCTGGGAAGTGATTAATAACGTATGCGCAAAATATACTGACAAAATGAATATTAAGATAGCCAAACAAGATGGTAAGGGCAAGGGTGATGCAGTAAGAAAAGGCTTTATGGTTGCTTCAAAAGATATTTTAATGATTCTTGATGCAGACATGACTGTTCCACCTGAAACCCTTCCAATGTTTTATAAGGGGATTATGGAGGGTAAAGGGGAGTTTATGAACGGGAGTAGGCTTGTCTATCCCATGGAAAAAGAAGCTATGAGATTTTTCAATATAATTGGGAATAAATTTTTTGCAGTAGCATTTTCATTCGTACTCGGCCAAAAATTCAAGGATACGCTTTGCGGCACTAAAGCCCTGACAAAAGAAAATTATAAGAGGATTGCAGCTAATAGAACATTTTTTGGAGATTTTGACCCTTTTGGAGATTTTGACCTCATATTTGGAGCTGCAAGATTGAATTTAAAGATTAGGGAAATTCCAATTTCATATAAGGAAAGAAAGTACGGAACAACTAATATAAGCAGATGGACCCATGGATTGATATTGCTTCAAATGTTAATTTATGCTGCGCGAAAAATCAGGTTTGTCTGAGGGATATTGACGTGGATAGCGATAACATTTTTGAAAAAGACAAAGCGTGGACCAAATTTAACAGGACAAGGCTGTTCAATAACAAAAATTTGTTGTATTGGTATGAAAAACTTTATGAACGTCAATTTAATGATGTTGATGATATTGAGAGCAAGAAAATTCTAGAGGTGGGTAGTGGCACATCTCCTTTAAAAATTTTTTATAATAATATAATTACTAGCGATATAATCGATTTGGAATATCTCGACTATAAGCTGGATTGTCACAAAATAGATGAGTTTGATTATATTGCAAATGAAAGTTTGGACATTGTTACATTAATAAATGTTCTGCATCATCTAAGGGATCCACTGTCTTTTTTAACAAAGGCTTCGATAAAGCTTAAGCAAGGTGGTCAAATTATAATGGTTGAACCATATTTTTCTTCTTTGTCAAAACTGGTTTATAGATATCTTCATCATGAACCATCTGTGTTTGAGGTGGACGAACCGTTGCTTCAGGAGATAAAGGGGCCTTTGTCGTCAGCGAATATGGCTATTCCCTATATGATATTTTTTTCAAACAAAAATTGGAGTTCACGATTATCCTTAATTTACAATTTTTCACCTAAATCTGTTGCCTACTTTTCATCCTTATCCTATATGGCAACAGGGGGAATATCGAGAAAACTTCCGATACCCGGATTTTTGTATAAAAACCTATTCAAAATAGATTTGTGGCTTGCTAATATATTCCCTCGACTTTTAAGCTCATTTTTTATTATGAAATTAACAAAAAAATAATAACGATCTTTATTGTTCGGAGATAAACAGTAAAGACTATCCGGCAACACCACAAAAGTCTTCTTTCCAACGGTAAGTAATGCATATCGATAATTATAAGCCAATAGAAAATAAAAAAGCAGAGAAGCGTTACTGGAGTTGGGGCATTGTCAGGGGCGCTGTTACTATTTCAATTTTTGCCTATATTGGTTTCAAAATAAATTGGGCTGTTTTGAGCAGGCAATTTATGCAGAGTAATCTATTCTGGTTATTCATTGCCTGCTTTCTTTTGGGGATATCTTTTCTCGTGGCAAGCGTTCGCTGGAGGGTACTATTGAGGGTACAGGATATTTTTTTGCCACTTAAAGTTGTTGTCGCGCTTACGCTCATTGGGCAGTTTTTTAATTCCTTTCTTCTTGGTTCAACGGGTGGAGATGTTGTCAAGGGATTATACATCTCCAGGTATTCCCCTTCAAGAAAGGCCCATGGAGCGATGACGATAATCATGGATAGAGCGATTGGTTTGTTTGTATTGGTATGCATTGCTTTATGCGCAACATCGTGGAAACTTAGTTCTTTAATCCAACAGCAAGATACCCGAAATATTGCTTTTGCCTTGTTGATTATATTTGGAATCATGTTGGGAGGCGCAGTAAGCCTCACGTTTGTTCCTTTTAAACAGTTGCCATTCTTCCCCCATAAACTTTGGAACAAGATACCTAAACGGGACATAATTGAAACGCTTGTGGCGGCTTTTCGTCAGCACAAAAGCTCAGTACGCCAGACCTTGAAAGCAGTGGTGTGTAGCGTTGCCATCTGGTTTGTTGTTTTTAGTGCAGGTTACTGTATTGCATTAGCGATTCACCTTAAAGTCGCCTACATACAAATGCTGGTTACCCTTTCTATCGTGTCTTTTATTATAAGCCTTCCCATCAGCATTGGTGGCCACGGAATTCGAGAGGGTGCCTTTGTTGCCATGTTTACAATATTGGGTATAATCACTATTGATAAGCAAACGGGAATGGGACGAGAACCAGCAGTGCTTTTTTCACTTCTTTATTACGCGCTTCTTTTAATATGGAGTCTGGTGGGTGGCTTAGTCTATCTTACCTTTCAAAGCAAAGCTGGTCTGAAAAAACCGGACAACGACATATGTGATTAAACTAAAAGCAGCGAGAGGGAGCCGCGGCAACCGATGCCTGAAACTAACAACAATAATAAATGTTACAGTTGAACAGTGGAGTTTGGAGAAGAATCGGTGCTGAAAATCTTTCTGAAGTGGGAAAGAGCCAGAGACCGCTGACAAAAGCTCTGGGGAAAATAGACAAGGGTATAAGTGAAAAAGCTGCTTTAAGCTAACGGTGATGGAGGTACCATTGGGTTTTCTAAGAATTATTCTGGCGCTGGCAATAGTAGTAGCACATTCCGGTTCATTTTTTGGGCTTAAGTTTACTGGAGGTATTGTAAGCGTTGAACTGTTTTATATGATATCTGGCTTTTACATGACATTAATTCTGAACAGAAAATATATCGGAAAAGAGAACTATATGTTATTTTTGTCAAATAGATTTCTTAGAATTTATCCAATGTATTGGGTTATCCTTGGAATGACTCTAATAATATCAACACTTTCGTACGCGGTATTTAATAATTGGGGTATCCTTAATACCTATGCAACCTATTACGACGTAATTAGTACAGGAACACTTGTTTCTCTAATCGTAACGAATTTAGTTGTGTTTGGACAAGATGTCGTTATGTTCCTTGGATTAGACCCTGTGAAAGGAACAATGTTTTTTACTAGCAATTTCAGGAATACCGACCCGCAGTTGTGGCGATTTTTAATAGTTCCTCAAGCATGGATGATGGGGCTGGAACTATTATTTTATCTTATTGCTCCTTTTGTTGTAAGAAGAAAAACTATTTCAATATTAACTTTAATCATTGCCAGCATGTTAATGAGATTTTATGTTTATTTTTATATAGGATATGCCAATGATCCCTGGACATATAGATTTTTTCCCTCAGAGCTGGCATTATTCCTTTTAGGTACAATTTCGTATAAATTGTTTTGCTTTTTTGAAAAAAAAGAAATCCAACGACTGAACTATTTTGTTGTAATAGTTTTTTTTGTTTTAGTGTTTTTCTGGCAATATATACCACCTAGCACTGGTTCATACGCACATATAAAGAACTGGTTATTTTATTTCTTTGCATGCATTGCCTTACCTTTATTATTCCAGATAACTAAATCGTGGAAGATTGATAAACATATCGGTGAGTTGTCGTACCCTATATATATTGTCCATATGCTTGTTATATCGTGCATTTCATTGGTTATCGATCGCTTTGGCTATCAAAGCTATATAGGGGAGTTTTCTGTTGCAATGTCAATTATTATAGCCTTCATACTTGTTAAATTAATTTCTGATCCTATCGAAAAAATTAGGCAGTCGCGAGTTGTTTTGCAAGGGGGGTCAAATAAAATTTGATAACAAGTAAAACAGAAATCCCGGCTTGATGAGAAATAACGTGAAGCAGCTATTGTTATTATTGCCTGCGATCATCCTTTTATTAGCTGTTTATCCCATTGGGATTAACACAAATGTCAGTTCTATCAATCTAACCGCCCTCGAAATTGATGCGGTGGGACCCGAAATGCAACTTAATGATATTTCGGAAGGATTTTTAAGGGTAAATCCACGCCGTCATGTTCCAATTTTCCATTCTATTGTTATCAGTTTTGCATATGTCCCATATATTTGGGTTCGAGGAGGTGGATTACCACCTTATAATTTGAATATACTTTCACATAAAATACCATCAATAGCAGAAGAGTTAATAATAATATCAAGAGCAATGAATATTTTAGCTGCATTAGGGATTGTCATTCTTTCATTTTATATATTTCTGAGATTTTGTAATTCTAAATGGGGCGCTGCTTTTGTTGCCCTGAGCGTTATACTGAATGCAAATCTTATGTTTCAATCAAGCGTGACCTACTTTGAAAACTATTCTATTTTTTGGGTTTTTTTGTCATTATACTGCTTTGGAATGCTGTGGACCTATGACAAAAAAAGTGTATTCTGGCTTTCCGGTTTTCTAATGTTTGCGGCTTTTGCTGTTTCAACACATGAACGCATGTCCGGCTATTTTGTTTTGAGTGCACCTGCAGCATTTTTTAGAGTTTGGCAAATAAAACGTAGTGATCATAACATAAGATATATTTTATGGGGTTTTTGTATTGCTATATTCTTTGGCTTACTTTCCTTTTCTTTGGCGAATAATATTTTTGGTGCAGGAATCACACCCATTAAGGAATATGTTCAATATAAGGCTTCGGCGGTTGCTTCGTCAGATAGATTTAGTAGTTTTGGGGAACTTATTTTAAATCAGGTGAGGTGCCATGGACATGCTGTTATTATTATCATATGTACATTTGCAGGCATAACTCCTTTATTCTCTTTTTTGGGTATTTGGAAGATTTGGAAATCAAGAAACTATATACCCCTTGTTTTATTGTTTTTCCCTCTGGGTTATGAGTTGGTGAGTGTCGGACTGCCAGGCTGGACTGCGGGACGCTACATACTTGGACAGATGATTTTTATAAGCTTGTTCGCAGGTTTTGGGGCTGTATGGCTCATGGATTGGGGTAATGCTATTAAACCGACATCGAATAGGAGGTTAATCCAAATAGCATTGCTCATATTCGCATTGTTGGCTCAAGGCAGTATTCTTGCGGCGGTTAAAGTTCTGGATTATTACTATAATCCACGCAGAGTGGTTGAGATTATTGCAAAAAACAATGAAGGCGGAAAAATCGGGGTACAAAGTTTTGGGCATGGAGCTACTAATTTTTCAGAACAAGACTTTAAATCACCGATAGCCTCGAAAGATCTTATCGACAGGATTCAAGCCGATAATTACGAATTACCCGTTAAGGTAAACAATGTTGATTCGCTCAATGGTATTATAGAAGAGTCTAATTTCTACGATAAAGTGGTCGAAAAAATGAGAAACAAAAAATTTTCACCAGATTTAATTGATTTAGCAAATAAAACAAAGGATGTTCGAGGCAAATTATTTTCAACCTTATTATTTGGCGACCAGAAAAATATCAAGAGGCTTAACCGCATGGTTTTGGAGGAGATATATCCGCTGGAAACCCCCAACGGTCTAACCCCCTTTTCAAATGACTGGGCGCGAAGCCATAACGTAGAAGTAATAATTATCCCGAATGGTATGAAAAAATGCAACAATGTGGATGTTTTAGTTACCAAATTTGGTGAGCAGGGATGCAGGTGTGAAAACATAAGAAAAGAGGTGTTTAGGAAGCCTCCAGATTGGATATTACGGTTGGTGTCCAGGGAAAGAGCTCAGTTGTATTTATACGAGACTCCATCAGCAATCAATATTCAGTACTGCAATTAAAAAGTATTGTTCTAAAAAGGGATTTTATTTTCATGTTGCTATCATTTAAGTTGTTGTCGAGTAACATCGGATCGACGATCGTCATTTTGCTTAAGCATCCTACTTGAGATTTGTGATGCGTGTTCTTTTTCTAACTCGCTACGCACGCCTGGCTGCAAGCAGTCGCTTGCGTGTGTATCAATATCTTCCCTATTTGATGGAGTCTGGGTTTGAGGTGACGGTCGTCCCATTGTTTGGCAATGATTATGTGAGCGGTTTATACAGCGGCAATATCTCAACAGTGGCGGTGTTTAAGGCATATATCGACCGGTTACGATTTATTCTGAAAGTGCGTTATTTTGATTTAGTGTGGGTGGAATATGAGATGTTGCCTTGGTTGCCAGATTGGATTGAACTCAGTTTGTTGCCAGGGGGAGCGCCTTTGGTTGTGGATTACGACGACGCAATTTTCAATAGATACGACCAGCATCGCCTTGCTCTTGTTCGCAGAGTGCTGGGAAAGAAAATCGATGTCGTCATGTGCCGAGCCGCTTTGGTGATCGTAGGGAATGATTATCTTGGTGCGCACGCAAGGCAGGCAGGGGCAAAGCGTGTTGAGCTGTTACCGACCGTGGTTGACGGTACTCGTTACGCTGTAATAGAGAAAAATGATGCTTTGCCAGTGACGATCGGGTGGATTGGTTCGCCTACTACCGCTCAATATTTAAAGCTTGTGGCGCCTGCGCTTCGGACAATGATTGCTTCATACAATGCTCGGCTTGTAGCGATAGGGGCTAATCCTTCGCAGTTGCAGGATTTGACCATCGAAATCCGTCGTTGGTCAGAAGATACCGAGGCTGCAGAGATTCAGCAATTTGACATAGGAATCATGCCGTTGCCTGACAATCTGTGGGAAAGAGGGAAGTGTGGTTACAAATTGATTCAGTATATGGCTTCTGGAAAGCCTGTTGTGGCTTCGCCGGTAGGGGTGAATAATGTGATTGTGCGCCGAGGAGTAAATGGGTTTCTGGCAAATACAGATTCGGAGTGGTATAACTCACTTAGATTGCTCTGCGAGGATGCTGCACTTCGTAAGCGCATGGGTGATGCGGGGCGTAGCAGAATGGAACGGGATTATTCCCTGCAGGTTGCCGCGCCCAGATTGGCAGAACTGCTACGTTCGGTTGTGAACAAGTAATGTGCGGTATAACCGGATTTTGGCAACCAACTAATTTTTCTGCCAGCGCTGCTCAAGCGGTCGCAGTGAAAATGTCTGATTGCATTGCGCATCGTGGGCCGGATGATGCTGGTGTGTGGGTGGATAAAAATGCCGGTATTGCGCTGGCACATCGTCGCCTTTCCATCCTTGATCTTTCTCCGGCCGGTCATCAGCCTATGTTTTCTTCATCGGGGCGTTATGTGATTGTCTTTAATGGGGAAATTTATAATCATTTGGAAATGAGGCAGGAACTGGGGAATGTCGAGTGGCGCGGGCATTCGGATACGGAAACGCTATTGGCAGGGTTTGAAGCGTGGGATATAGAAGCGACACTAATAAAAGCTGCGGGGATGTTCGCGATTGCACTTTGGGATCACGAGAAAAAAATGCTTACCCTTGCGCGAGACCGTATTGGTGAAAAGCCGCTTTACTATGGTTATCAGAAAGATACGTTTGTTTTTGGTTCAGAATTAAAAGCATTTAGTGCTCATCCAGATTTTATGGGCGAAATTGATCGGGATGTTCTTTGCCTGTATCTCCGGCATTGCTACATTCCCGCGCCCTATTCCATTTACAGGGGGATACACAAACTCCTGCCGGGTACCTACATTCAGCTTCCAATCGGGCATGGTACCAATGAGTTACGTTCGGTAACGCCTAAAGCCTACTGGAGTTTGGGTGAGGTTGCAAAAAAAGGAATTGCTCATCCATTTACCGGCAGTGATACGGATGCGATTGCTGTTCTCGATGAGCAATTGAGACAGGTAATCGGTTTGCAAATGATTGCGGATGTGCCATTGGGCGCCTTTTTGTCAGGCGGGGTGGATTCTTCAACAGTCGTCGCATTGATGCAATCTCAGTCTCCTCGTCCGATCAAGACGTTTTCTATTGGGTTCGATGAAACTGGCTACAACGAAGCTGAGAACGCAAAGGTTGTTGCGCAGCATCTCGGTACGGATCACACCGAGTACTATGTTTCGTCGGCAGAGGCGATGCAGGTTGTTCCTCGGTTGGGAAGTATGTACGACGAGCCGTTCGCAGATTCCTCTCAGATCCCTACCTTTCTGGTATCTCAGATGGCACGCAAGCATGTTGCTGTTTCTTTGTCCGGTGATGCTGGGGACGAGTTGTTTTGTGGATATAACCGTTACGCACTGACAGATATCTGGAGGAAGATTTCGAGGGTTCCGTTCGGAGTCAGGAGAGCGACGGGACGTTTGATAAAAATGGTTGCGCCGTCAACTTGGGATGGTATTTTTCAACATGCCGGTAAATTTCTTGCGTTGCCCTCTAATATGGGTGAAAAGATAGAAAAACTTTCTTCGCGTTTGGTGAGTGTTGATGGCGTTCAAGCTCTTTACTATAGCCTGGTGTCCGAGATCGCCAATCCAGATCGGGTAGCCATTGGCGCCAGGGAGCCTGATACCTGGCTGACGAAAACAGGACTGAAGACACAATTCCCGGATACCAAGCTGCAGATGATGTTCATGGATTGCATGACTTATTTGCCGGATGACATCCTGGTCAAGGTGGATCGCGCGGCCATGTTTAACAGTCTTGAAACAAGGGTTCCTTTCCTCGATCATAGAATCGTTGAGCTGGCATGGTCATTCCCATTGTCGATGAAAATCCGCAATGGACAGACCAAATGGATATTGCGACAGGTGTTATACAAATATATGCCCAAAGAGCTCATCGAACGACCCAAGATGGGTTTCGGCATTCCTATTGGCGACTGGATGCGAGGCCCGCTTAGGGAGTGGGTGGAGGATTTGTTGAACGAATCACGTTTGCAGCAAGAAGGATTCTTTGATGTGCAGTTTATTCGCCTGCGCTGGCAAGAACATCTTTCTGGTAGAAGGAATTGGCAGCACTTTCTCTGGACCGTGTTGATGTTCCAGGTGTGGCTGGAAGAAAGAGGTAACAAAAGTTGATTGGCACTTTCTCGGGAATAATCATCACCATTATAGCTTTTGCGCTTGGGAATACCTTGCCGAGGTTTGCCAGAAAGGCTTTTCGCCTGGCAATGCTCGCACGGCTTAGTATTAGTGTCTTGAATGTCATGATGGCCGGTGGGATGATTGGCGCTGGTCAAGATGCAAATTATTTGTATTCTCTTGCTATTGAAGGTTCCTCGAACATAGAGAATTTAGAATGGGGCCTTGGGGCACTTTTTGGTGGCCTCAACGGATTGCGGAATATACATGCGCTGATTCAGTGGGCATTGGGGGGTGAAAGTTTTTTCCTGGCACATGCTTTTTCTTTGCTGGGCGCCGCACTTTGCCTGATCATTATTTCTAAAATCTGGCTATTGCTCGTACCTACAGAATATAAAAAACTTCCATATGTCTTGCTTATCTACTCCCTTTTGCCAAGTGTTATTACCAATCAGAGCTACATTTTACGTGAAGTATGGCAATCTCTCTGTGTGTTAGGCATCGCCTGGCTGAGTCTACACATACAACGATATGGCTATAATGTGACTCGGATTATTGGTATATTAATATTTACTGTGGTCGGATGTTTTCTTCATGCGTATATGGTAATCATGATGATTCTAATGCTTTTGGTGGGATTGATGATCCAGTCTAAAATCAGCGTCACTCGGTTGTTTATGAGACCGGCCCGCTTGTTCAAATTTGGTTTTATCTTAGTTTTATTTCTTCTTATTGTTTCGCCACTTATTATCGAGTCAGCCCATTTTCAGCTACTCCTCGATGGGCAACTGATGCAGCACGCGGACTCATTTTCCGAAGGAGCCATGGCAGATGCGCAAGGTGCACGCGCTGAGTATGGAAGGCAATTTTATTCAGAGAGACCCTGGACGCTTCTGTCCGCATTTGCCGCATATCAGATGATGCCCTTACCATGGCGGTTCGGTGGTATTGCTGATCTGGTTCTGTTTGTGGAAAATATGTTCCGGGTATTATTGCTTCTGTCCTATTTATGCTATCGAAAAAAGCTGACGCAATTCCATAAAGATAACATGGATGCGCTCATTTTGATGTGGTTTCTGATGGAACTTGTTTGGTCAGTCGGGACGATTAATTGGGGTACTGCTGCCCGCCATCATGTTCCAGCGGTTGGTTTATTGCTGATTGTAGGGCTCGCAAGCCGTTATCTTGTGAAAACCGAACGTTTATATATTCGTAGGCGTCAACCAACCAAACAGCTTGGCGGCTAATTGGCAATATCATCTGTGGGACATATTGATGTTTCAAGCTTGGCTTGAAAATCAAAAAAATTAGGGAGATATATTAATGCCTCAAAAAGACCGTGTAGTTTCAGTAATAGGATTAGGCTATGTAGGTTTACCTGTAGCCGTTGCATTTGGGAAAAAAATAAAAACTATTGGATTTGATATTAACCAAAAACGTATTCATGAGTTACAAGCAGGGGTTGATCTGACACATGAAGTCGAAGAAGACGACCTTAAGTCTACAAATATCTTATTCACTAATAACGTTGAGGACTTGACATTTGCCAATTTTCATATTATTGCAGTTCCGACGCCTGTAGATGATGTGCATCAACCCGATTTAACGTTTTTATTAAAGGCTTCAGAGATAGTAGGCAGTATCGTGAAAAAAGGCGATATTGTGGTATATGAATCAACTGTATATCCCGGTGCTACCGAAGATGAGTGCGTTCCCGTGCTGGAGGAGGCGTCAGGACTTAAATGTGGAAGCGATTTTAAAGTAGGCTATAGTCCAGAGCGTATTAATCCGGGAGATAAGGAGCATACGTTTACAAAAATAAAAAAGATTGTTTCCGGCCAGGACAATGAAACGTTGGAAATTGTGGCACAAGTGTATGGTTTGGTAGTAACAGCGGGAATATACAAAGCAGAATCCATTAAAGTAGCTGAGGCGGCAAAAATAATTGAAAACACGCAGAGAGATCTAAATATTGCGCTCATGAATGAACTGGCAATAATTTTTGATAAGCTTGGAATCAATACGCAGAAAGTATTAGAGGCAGCTGGAACAAAATGGAACTTTCTTCAATTTAAGCCGGGGCTTGTAGGTGGACATTGTATAGGTGTAGATCCTTATTACTTGACATTTAAGGCGCAAAAAATTGGTTACACGCCCCAAGTTATTTTAGCTGGAAGAGGCATAAATGATAACATGGGCAAATTTATTGCACAACAAACTATTAAGGAAATGATACACGCTGGTCACCACATCCTTAACAGTGTTGTGACGGTTTTGGGGTTGACATTCAAGGAGAATTGTCCTGATATACGTAATTCAAAAGTTATTGATATTATCGCTGAACTCGAAGAATACGGAATACATGTCCAGGTCAGCGATCCTTTAGCTGATTTTGATGTTGTTAAAAGTGAATATGGATTATCTTTAACACCCATAGATCTGCTTAAACCGGCTTCGGCTGTGGTTATAGCAGTGGCTCACAATACCTACCGTAAATTATCAATAACAGATCTAATTAAGTTAATGGACAACGACCCGGTCTTGGTGGATATAAAAGGAATCTGTGATTTAGAGAGTTGTAAAATCGCCGGAATACGTGTATGGCAATTATAATGTCTCTCAAGGTGAAATTGTAATGATTAATCCCTACGAAGAAATAAAAAAAGCTCTTTTGAAGAAACCAAACACTTGGTTAATTACCGGGGTTGCAGGTTTTGTTGGATCAAATTTGTTGGAGGCTTTGTTAAATTTAAATCAGCATGTCGTTGGTCTTGATAATTTTTCCACAGGAACTATTGAAAATCTTGACGATGTGAGGAATTCGTTATACGGAGTTAAATGGCATAATTTTAAATTTATAGAAGGCGATATTCGCAATATAAAAGATTGTCGCACTGCTTGTGACGGAGTTGATTATATATTACACCAGGCAGCTATAGGCTCTGTGATACGATCTATTGAGGATCCAATTTATACAAATGAGAACAATATAACAGGTTTTCTAAATATGCTGATAGCTGCACGGGACGCAAGGGTTAAACGGTTTGTATATGCATCTTCGAGTTCTGTTTATGGTGATCATCCTGCTCTACCCAAGATAGAGGAAATGACAGGAAAACCACTTTCGCCTTATGCAGTAACAAAATATGTGAATGAATTGTACGCGGATGTATTCATGCGTATTTACGGTTTAAAAGTGATTGGCTTGCGATACTTTAATGTTTTTGGGCCAAGACAAGATCCAAATAGTAGTTATGCGGCTGTTATTCCAAAATGGTTTAGCGCTTTATTGCACAGAAAACCTTTATATATTAACGGAGATGGAGAAACAACTCGAGATTTTTGTTTTGTTGATAATGTAGTTCAAGCTAATATATTGTCGGCTCGCGTTAGAAATGAGAATGCTCTTGGACATGTTTATAATATAGCATTTTCAGAGCAAAATACATTAAATCAATTGTTTTATCTGGTTCGTGATGAAGTTTTAAAACAGAACCTTGGAGTTGTTGGTTCAGAGCCTATTTATCATGAATTCAGGGCAGGGGATATACGTTATTCACTTGCAGATATCAGTAAGGCAAAGGAACTGCTTGGTTATTATCCAAAATATTCACTTAGAGATGGTATTGGCAAAGCTGCTGAGTGGTATATCACAAAATTGTCATAAAAACATTATCTCCGTTAAAAAGCTCTTTTTAGTATTTATATAATAGCTGCCATCGTGTTTAGTGCTGGACCATTTAGAATTGTTGTCCAAGCACAATTCGCTCTGCGCCAGTAGAAGGGCGATAAACATGAAACAATCCAGTATAACCCATGACCACCACCCAAAAAATCCGATCCCTCCTCGCCCCCGCCGAACGACGTAGCGCGCTGGTGTTGTTGGGCCTCATGGTCATTGGCATGGCGCTGGAGACACTTACTGTTGGTCTGGTAGTCCCGGCGATTGTGGTTTTATTGCAGGGCAACCTCACTACAAGCTACCCAGTCATCGCGCCCGCGCTCGCGGTATTGGGCAACCTCAGCCCGCATGTGCTGATCGTTGGCGGCATACTTACGCTGGCCGGTGCATATTTCATAAAATCACTATTCCTCGTCTTCCTCGTTTGGTGGCAGATGCGCTTTGCCTTTGGCGTACAGAGGCGGCTTTCGCAGTTACTCTTCACTACATACCTACGACAACCCTACACTTTCCACCTGCAGCGCAACTCGGCACTGTTGATTCGCAATGCCACCACCGAAGTTACCGGATTTGCCGCCGTGCTTGTCCAGGCAATACTCTTCCTCACCGAATGCCTGGTTATGCTTGGCATCGGCAGCCTGCTGCTGGTGGTTGAACCTTTGGGTACTTTAATTGTGTTCCTGGTACTCGGTGGCACCGCCTGGGGCTTTCACCGTAGCACCAAGAGCCGCATTACCCGGTGGGGCGAGGCGCGTCAGTATCACGAAGGCCTGCGCATCCAGCACCTGCAACAGGGCTTGGGCGGAGCAAAGGATGTAAAATTGCTTGGCCGCGAGGGTGATTTTCTGGCGCAATACAGTGTGCACAACGCCCAGAGTGCGCGGGTGGCGCAGTTCCAGTCCGTAATGCTGCATCTCCCACGCCTGTGGCTGGAACTGCTTGCCGTGGTGGGCATGGCACTCCTTGTGTTGTGCATGTTCGCCCAAGGGCGAGAAATGGACAGCATTGTGCCACTGCTGGCGCTTTTTTCCGTCGCTGCCTTTCGGCTGATACCTTCGGTGAATCGTATACTGAGCGCGATGTCGCTCCTTCGTTTCAGCCTGCCGATAATCAATACATTGCACGAAGAACTCAAGGTCGCCGCACCCGAACCTGCGGCAAAAAACGCAAATGGTGCCTCGATCTTCCAACAGGAGATCCGCCTCAATGGCATCAGCTACACCTACCCCGGTGCGTCGGCATCCGCGCTCAATGGCCTGTCCATCACTATCCAAAAAGGAGAATCGGTTGGCTTCATTGGCCCCAGTGGCTCGGGCAAGAGTACGCTGGTGGATGTCATTCTTGGGCTGCTCACCCCCAGCACCGGGCAGGTGGCAGTGGATGGGCAAGACATTCAGCAAAACCTTCGCTCCTGGCAAGACCAGATCGGCTATGTGCCGCAGTCGATTTATCTCACTGACGACACGCTTAGGCGCAATGTGGCCTTTGGCCTGTCCAATGAACAGATCGACGATGCAGCCGTCCGCCATGCTATCCAAGCCGCGCAACTTGAAGAGTTCGTGTCCAATCTGCCTGATAGATTAGAGACCCTTGTCGGTGAGCGCGGCATCAGGCTCTCGGGCGGTGAACGCCAGCGCATAGGCATCGCCCGGGCGCTCTACCATGACCCAGCTGTGCTGGTGCTGGACGAAGCTACCAGCGCGCTCGACATTGCCACCGAAAGCGGAGTGATGAAGGCCGTTACGGCACTACAGGGCATCAAAACCATACTGATCGTGGCGCATCGCCTAAGCACCGTGGAGCACTGTGATCGGCTGTACCGGCTTCAGGAGGGGGGGGTGGTGGCAGAAGGTGTGACGGCAGAGATGCTCAACATCAAGAAGGTTGCTTCGTCAGCATGACCAATTTCAACTTGAATCGATGAAAAATCAAAGAATCCTTATCACCGGTGATAGTGGTTTCATATCCGTGATAGTTTTTCGCCCCCTTCATGAGAATCAAGCAACTGATGAAGCGGTATTTTTGTTTTTCCTGTTTTTGGAAAAGGAAATTTGACCATGAAAAAAGATCATCTTGAAATATTGCTGGAAGATATTAAAGAGAAGTTTGACCTTGTCCTTGAGGGCCACGAAGTACTTCACAGGGGGATTCAGGATACCAGGCAGGAGCTTCGTGAAGAGATCGGCTTTGTGAACAATAAGGTTGATACCGTCGAAAACAACCTCTCGTCAAAGATCGATGCTGCCTTATAAAACATACAAGGTTATCGACAATGTAACAATGGAATATTTTATACCTTCAAATATTGGATATATGTATCGGCAAGCTTTACCAAAAGTATATGAAGAAAACGGTGCAATTTATTTAAACAAGCGTTCATCGCTTCTTCAGGATCAAACATTTTTCCCGGAAGGAACACTTGCCTATGTCATGCCACAGGAGCGATCTCTTGATATTGATACACCTTGGGATTTCTATGTTGCGGATTTAGTTTTAAGAAAGCAGGGCCATATAAAGGAATAAATATGAATTCGATAGCTATTGGGAACCGACGTGTTGGAGATAATTATCCGCCACTCGTGATCGCTGAAATCGGCATTAATCATGAAGGTGATATTCAAAAAGCCATCCAGATGGTTAACGACGCTTATGCGGTCGGATGTGAATGTGTCAAATTTCAATCCCATGTTGTTGAAGATGAAATGATTCCCAATAGGGTTATTCCCGGAAATACTACTGAAACAATATGGGATATTATGGTTCGCTGCGCACTCTCTGAAGAAGAAGAGTATCGCTTAAAAGAATATGTTGAATCTAAAGGAATGATATATCTATGCACGCCATTCTCACGTGCAGCGGCTGATCGTTTGGAAAGCATGAATGTTTGTGCTTACAAGATTGGCTCGGGTGAATGCAACAATTATCCATTGGTAAAACACATCGCTACTTGTGGGAAACCGGTTATTCTAAGCACTGGGATGAATGATATTGCTTCTATCGCACCAGCAGTAGATATTCTTCGGACGGCACGTGTTCCATACGCGCTGCTGCATTGTACATCCATGTACCCGACGCCTTATGAAAAAGTACGCCTGAATGCTCTGGTAGAACTTTCACGGCAATTTCCAGATGCAGTTACTGGCCTGAGCGATCATTCGATAGGTAACTATACGTGTCTTGCAGCAGTGGCATTAGGGGCACGAATATTGGAAAAACATTTTACTTCTGATAAGACATGGCCAGGGCCAGATGTGCCTATTTCAATTGATCCGCTTGGGTTGAAAGAGCTAATAGATGGATCTCGGGCAATTTTTATGGCTTTAGGGGGCAGAAAAGATATCTTGCCAGAGGAGCAACCGACGATAAATTTTGCATATGCATGCGTTGTAGCAATTCGAGATATTGCTTCTGGGGAGGTGCTTACACGTAATAATATATGGATTAAAAGACCTGGCACCGGAGATATTAAAGCGGTAGACTTTGAACATTTACTGGGAAAAGTTGTAAAACATGATATTTCTATCAATACTCAATTGAAGCGGTCAGACATTAAGTAAGCTATATTCCTTCTGCCACAACAAAAACATCAACAACCTACTCAACACAACATTCTTTCTAACGTCTATATTTTAGCTGTTGAAAAAAAGTAGAGTATTCTTTAACACCAAACAGCACATAGGAGAGCATCTAATGAGTACAAAAAAAAATACCAGGACAACCCGAGTGATACTACTAACTGGTGATGAAACGCGCCACCAATATTTTCGAAAGGTGATCGGAGGTGATCAGGGTATTGGTGTAATCGCCAGCTACTGCGAAGGAACAGAAAAAAGTTTAGAAGCCCGAGTTAATTCTGACTCAAGTTCAACAATTACTCTCAAAAGACACGTAGAAGCGAGAAATCAATCTGAGTATGATTTTTTTCATAACTCTATACAGGCAATCACCGATCAATCAAATCCAATTAAGATAAAAAAGGGTGATATCAATAGCACCGAAATAATAAATCAAATAATTTCTCTTAATCCAGATATTTTAGTTTGTTATGGTGCTTCATTAATAAAAGGTGAGTTGCTCAGACAGTTCAACGGAAGATTTCTTAATGTTCATTTGGGCTTATCGCCATACTACAGAGGTAGCGGCACAAATGTCTGGCCCCTAATAAACAACGAACCAGAATTTGTTGGAGCAACATTTATGTACATTGACGAAGGAATCGACACTGGAGACATCATTCACCAGATAAGAGCAAAATTATATTTAGGTGATGGGCCACACTCAATCGGAAACCGCCTCATCACAGAAATGTGTGAATGCTACAAAAAAATTATCAAAAATTTTCCACAGCTCAAAAAAATGACTCAGCCAACCAAACATAATGGAAAACTCTATTATGTTAAAGATTTTACCAGTGATGCTTGCGCAAGTATGTATAAAAAAATTTCAGAAGGTCTTGTAGAGAATTACCTCAACAATCTAAGCGAGCGGAACGCCCGAGCACCCATTATTGAGAATCCGAAAATTTTAGAGGCAACGTAATGAAAGCAGTTATGTACCATTACGTCAGGCGATTCAAGCCGACCCTCCCATACTTCCGTTATTTAGATTTTGAAAATTTTTCGAAACAATTGGATTTTTTTCAGAACGAATATAATTTTATTAGCTTAGATGAATATGAGCGGGTGATAAATCAAAAGTTAGAGCCACCTAAAAATAAAATTATCCTAACGTTTGATGATGGCCTGATTGACCACTATGAATTTGTTTACCCAGAACTAAAAAAAAGGGGGCTTTGGGGCATTTTTTATGTACCTACAATGCCGCTCTCTCTACGAAAGTTTCTTGGAGTACATCTTATACATCTTCTGACTGGCTCAATCGCTGCTGATGTCCTGATTAAACAACTTGATTCAATCATTAAAGAGGAAATGATTCCAGATATAAAGATTAAGGAATTCAGGGATGAAACATACACAAATCAAATCAATCCCCCAACAATTGATAGATTCAAAAAGACCTTGAACTACTTTATTGACTACAAATACCAAGCTGAAATATTAGATCAGTTCATTGAAATAAATCACATTAATGTTTATGTCGATGACTATTATCTGAATGATGAAAAAATTAACGTGATGGCGAGCAATGGAATGGTTATCGGCTCGCACTCCGTGAGTCATCCTGTATTTAGTAAGCTGACATATGACGAGCAAAAGTCTGAAATATCAAGTTCTTTTCATATTCTTGAACAGATTATCGGGACTTTCAAACTTAAAAGTTTTTGCTTTCCATACGGAGGATTTCACACATTCAACAATGACACAATCAATATATTAGAAGAGCAAAATTGTTCGTTTTCGTTTAATGTTGAATCTCGGGATATCACCCAACAGGATGTGAATCATAAAAGACAATCATTACCTCGGTATGATTGCAATGAATTTCCATATGGGGCAGTGGAACTCTCCCCGGAAACTGGACAAGGCAATACATTTTGAGGAACTGTTTGGCAAAAGAGCTATATCGGATATTGCGCTAAATGAGCAAATTAAATGGAGCCAGGTTGATGAGTAAAAAGATCCTATTCTTGACAGGGACACGAGCTGATTTTGGAAAGTTGAAATCTCTTATTAATGCACTTGAGAGGGAAGAGGGCTTTGAGGCGCATATATTTGTCACAGGCATGCATATGTTTCCGAAGTATGGTACTACAGGGGGTGAAATAGAAAAGAGTGGATTCAAGAGAATCTATTGCTTTATTAATCAGAAACCGAATGATTCTATGGATGCAATTTTGGCGAATACTATATATGGGCTTAGCAACTATCTCTCTTTATTAAAGCCGGATTTGGTGGTTGTGCATGGAGATAGGGTAGAAGCTTTAGCTGGCGCGATTGTTTGTGCTCTGAATAATATTCTGGTAGCCCATATAGAAGGCGGAGAGATTTCGGGAGCAATCGATGAATCTATTCGACATGCAGTGTCAAAGTTATCACATCTGCATTTTGTTGCAAACAACGAAGCAAAGCGAAGATTGGTTCAGATGGGGGAAGCCGAATCAAGAATTTTTGTTATCGGTTCGCCAGATATAGATCTGATGTCGTCCGAAAAACTTCCGAAGCTCGCTGAAGTAAAGGATTATTATGAGATTCCTTTCAACAAGTATGCTATTCTAATTTATCATCCGGTAACAACAAATTTACATGATGTGTTTGTAAACATCCAGGAAACTCTGTATGCTGTTCTCGAATCCGGAAGGAATTATATTGTTATTTATCCAAATAATGATACCGGCTCCGATATCATTATTGAGGAATATGAGCAGCTTCGTGACAATCCTCGCTTTAGAATATTCCCCTCCATCCGTTTTGAAGCATTCCTCGCTTTGTTAAGGCATTGTGAATTTATTATAGGCAACTCAAGTGCTGGCATTAGGGAGGCCCCATTTTATGCCGTCCCGACTATTAATATCGGAATGAGGCAGAATGGCCGCTTTGCATGTAAGACTATTCTCAATGTAAATCAATCCAAAAGTGAGATTTTAAATGCAATATGGAAAGTTTCAGAAATACCGAGAGTGAAATCTGACCATTTCGGCGACGGTAAAAGTACCGAACGATTTATCGACGTTCTGAAGAGTCCAAAGATGTTTGATGAGATAAGCATTCAAAAAAAATTCATTGATAAGGAGTGAACTGTGAATAGGCAGTTTTCTGCACCCACAGTAGTCAATCTGGAGATAACAGATATTTGTAATGAAAAATGTAGGCATTGTTACAATTTCTGGAGGCAGGAGAATGTTCTATCTACATCATTGACTAAGGAGAGGATGGATCAGCTTGTTGATATGTTTGTTGACGCCAGAGTTTTTCATGTTGTTTTGAGCGGAGGAGAACCTTTCGCGCGTTTTGATATTTTAGAATACGGTTTCAAGAGGCTTATAGACAATAACATAACTATAAGTTGCAATTCGAATTTGACAATGGCGACTGAGGAAAAAATAAAACGGCTGAGAGATATTGGATTGGATCATATTCTAACAAGTTTGAATTCGTATGATCCTGAATTAAGCGACCATATTGTCAATCATAAAGGGGCGTTCGAGAAAATTGTCAGTGGGATCAAATTGGCTGTCAAGAACGGCATTAGGGTAAGCGCGAATATGATCGTATCACAGCTTAATAAAAACCATGTGCATAAAACTGGGAAATTGGCCGCTGAACTGGGGTGTCAGAAGATTTTTGGGACACGGGTAGTTCCTTCAGTTAACGAGAAGAATCCTGCGGAATCTATTTTCAAGCTGACAAAAGAGGATGCATTGCATACGCTTGAGCAATTGGTGAAGGTCAAAGAAGAAACCGGTATCATGATCGGCACTCTTGTAAGCTATCCTTTGTGCTTCTTGAGCGATCTTGAGAAATTCAGGGATTTTGTAGGGAGAGGGTGTCCGGCACAATCCGGCCATATAATGAGCATAAATGCCAATGGAGAGACACATGCGTGTGTTCATCAGGAAGAGGGATACGGGAATGTATTTGAGTTGGGTATTTTTAAAACATACCAGAATATGCGCGAATGGCATTCAGAGAAATATCTGCATAAAGGGTGCGAGGGATGTGAATACATCAATATTTGCAGGTCGGGATGCAGGATGTCTGCGCACAGTTATTTTGCAAAGCATGATGAAAAGGACAATCTGATGGTCAGCAAGACCAATTTTGTTAAGCCCTATAGGATTGTGTATGATGAAAGTATTTATGGGAGATTGAATAGAGAGCTCAGATTTACTGTTCCACAAAGACTACGTTTCAGGAAAGAGAATGGTTTTTATCTTGTTAACATAAGATGGTAGTGTAAACTCTCTTGTGTAAATTCATAAGGAGTGACAAAAAGGATGTACCTCCTATAAAATAGGTGATGACGAATCACAAATCTATTTTAGGA
>JAPLKA010000037.1 GCA_026388315.1 Pseudomonadota bacterium
AGAATGGGAATATGCAGCCCGTAGTGGCGGTAAGAAAGAGAAATATGCAGGCACAAGCTCCAATTCAAACCTTGGAAGCTATGCCTGGTACGCCTCTAACTCAAGCAAAACAACCCACCCCGTAGGCCGGAAACGACCCAATTCCCTCGGTCTTTACGACATGTCCGGCAATGTCTGGGAATGGGTGTCTGACTGGTACGGTAAAGACTATTATTCCAGCAGCCCCAGAGACAATCCCGGAGGACCTTCTATTGGTAGTACCCGGGTCCTTCGTGGCGGCGGGTGGGGCTACAATCCGGGGAACGTCCGGGCTTCCTACCGGGACTTCAACAGTCCGTCGTACAGGGGCAGCATCTACGGGTTTCGGGTTGTCACATCCCATAGGTAGTTGTTTTATGGGTTCTGAATTTGTAATTATTGATTGTATAATTTTACCAGGGAGCAGTTGAAGAAACTTTATAGCCCGAGACTATAAAATATCGAGATCATTAGAAGGAGAGTGATGTCTTCCAAGGCAAAACCGGATACAGTGAAACACACCGGTGCAAAGGCTGGTGACATTCTTGTTGGAAGAGAGAAAAAAAATCAAGGCCTGCGAATTAGAGTCCATAGCAGTCAAAAGGAAGTGGGAACGCGTATTGAAGGCGGTTTCGAACTGCTTGATGCCGGAAACGGTGACTATGCATCCTCGATGTCGGAATTTACAGGCCATCAGTTCGAGAACGCACGACAACTTATCGATTTAATAAAAACCAAACCAGCCGGGAAGAGATGTAAATTCATACTTGGCAGGGATATGCTCCGTATCGAGGCGCCCACAGGGCTTTCAGCCGAAGCTGAGTTCCCTGAAGGGAAAGAGTTTGAGCGAAAACATAAGGCGAGAGAACGAAGCCAGGTGGTCATAAGACTGGCTAAAGAGAATTTCAGACAAAAAAATAACGGACAGCTCTGTTGCGAAGTATGCTACTTTAGTTTTCATTCAGTCTATGGGCAGATAGGAAGTGACTATATCGAGGGCCACCACCTCTTGCCTCTCAGTGAACTCGATGGCAGAAGGAAGACGCGGGTCGAGGACATAGCTCTGGTTTGCTCCAACTGCCATCGAATGTTGCATAGACGAAGACCGTGGTTAGGTGTGTCGGAACTAAAGAAATTATTGGCGTGACAGAACGAGGCGATACTGCTCTGGCTGATCTTCATATTATGAAAGAGGTGGTATAAATTGCCACGATTTTATAGACTATTCCTAATTATATTGCGAGGTAAATATGAAAAAATAATTTTTTGTTTTTTTGTGTGTAATTATATTCTGTGCCATAGTCTTTGGATGCGCATCTTTTTTTCACCAAGTCCTGAACAGATTGCTGCAGCAGACTACGGAACATATCTCGATAATTACAAGACTTGGTAAAGGATGTATAGTGTCTATTTTGTTAAAGAATCCGGATAGTGTTGTTTGTGCTGGTTGGCGAGGGCCAGCAAAAGGATGTAAATAATAAGTAGACCAAGGAGTCCACAATGGATGAAAGAGATCAAATAGAATTGTCTTCTGATAATATGGTCAAAATCTATGAAATATTTAGAAAAAACCTATTGGCATCGATGAATCTCCATAGACAACATGCCCAACACTATTTGACATTTATTGCAGTTGTAACAGCGGCAACCATCGCCGGTTTTGTTGCTATGCTTAATGCGAACTCATCTAAAACCTGTTTTTTGGTAGTAGGCCCTATTTTCAACGTTTATCTCAGTGTATTGGCAATTTGCATGTGCAACCGCTACTATAAGGGATTTCTTGAGGAAGTCAGTGTAACTGCCAAAATTGAAGAACTAATTGGCTTGTCAACTCCTCATAGTCAAAGACAAAACAGTTGTTTCAAAGAAGATGAAACAATAGTGCCGTCGAGATGGATAAAGGGAAGAGAACGATTTAAAAATTCTGCTGATTTTGTAAAGGACAACATGAATAGGGGTTCAAATAAAGTATTGCATTTTACGTTTGTGGGATTGATAATTGTCAATATTGTCATGGCAGTACTCATCGTTTTCTTGTTTTAGGTGATGTAAACGATTTTTGGCTGACACAGGAAGACTACACGTGGTCATATAATTTTAATTAATTGCAAGAGTACAGAGGAAAAAATATGAAAATCATTTTAATCGTTCTGCTCATGATTTCTTTGTTCATCACGCCTGTTTTTGCCTATAAAGATACTTTATTGTTACCTAACGGAAAGAAGCTTACCTTGAAAAGGTTAGGTAGAGACTGGGAACCTTACAGTGTCTTACTTGATGGAAAACCGATTTATAAGGGCAGTGATCAAGTTATGTTCCTTGAGAAGGCATTCCTCTTAAGCAATGGAGTAGCAGTTATAGTTGAGGAAGCATGTGGGGGGAATGCGTGTGAAAGCTACCCACATTATTTTTTGACAGTTTACCACGACAATAAGGTTAAGGTTTCTAAAGATATTGGCGGTAAGGTTGTTAAATCCGAGCAAAAAGGTGACACAGTTACTCTACTTGTGGCTGAAAATTTGTTAAGGAAAATTTACAAACAGATCATCTATAAAGATGGCCAGATAACAAAATTGAAAACAATAGACAATTGGACTGGCAAAAAAGGAAAGGTATTGCCAGTTTCGGAAATATTCAAGATGGTTGGCAAATACCCTTATGAAATTCTAAGCGATTTAAACGTAAAGACTACCATCATGGACAAGTTAAAGATAAATGAAAATATATACAACGAATTTGATAAAAGAGTGACTTTTACCAGTCCATCAACAATCAATGGGTCGACTCTGGTTTTGAAAGGCAGTATAAAATATACATCAACTGCCGGTATATTACAGGTTAGCAAAAATGGCGATATAAGCATGTTCTTTTATGATGAAGACAAAAAAGGTTTTTATTATACAAATTCGCCCAAGCATGCTTCTTCAATTGATGAAATTTCAGCAGAAAATTTCTATAGTACGATGGTCCAAGGCAAAATGAATGTCCAACATAACTATCTAAACAATGTGAAAAATATCGTTCTCCTTATTGATAAGGGAACAAGATCGCAAAACGAGGTCTTCACTACACCAGGAATACCCACCCAAACGGCCAAGAAAGATACTTTACCTCCATCAGTAACCACAAAACAACGAAAAGCATCACCCGATTTATTAATCAGCTCGATATCATTTAGTGAACCATCGGGCAACGGAGCTCTTGATGCAGGAGAAAAGGGTTCGATCATTGTTAAAGCAAAAAATAACGGTAAGGGTGAAGCATTAGGAGTCGCTTTACTCATCGAGACAATCGACGCCAAAGGCAATGCCAGTTCTATTAATGGTATGAATTTCCGCAGCAAACTTCATATAGGCACCATTGAATCCGGCGAAGAAAAGACATTTTCTATTGACATAACTGCATCCGAAGATATTCCCACATCAGGTGTAATTATCAAAGCTACTTTATCGGAAGAAGGCGGTTTTGATTCTCAGCCGGTTGCAATTTCTTTCAAAACAAAAGAACTTGTACCTCCTCTTCTTCAAGTGGCAAAAGTAGAGATTCAAGATGTAGATGGCAAGAGGATCATTACTAAAGGTAAAGAAATAAATATAGCGTTAACGATACAGAATGCGGGAATTGGCGTAGCGAGGGATATTGTCGCAACGATAGAATCTCAGAATAAAGAGATCGTGTTATTTGGAGAGAATCAATTTAAAATTGGTAGTATTTCGCCGGGAGCGTCAAGCAAGGCTAATTTCACTATAAATGTTACACGACGGTATTCCGGTTCAAATACGCTGCCTATTTTTTTCAGAATTGATGAAAAACAGGAAAGATTTTCTGTTAAACCAAATATTGAGTTAGTAATTAACGAAGAAGCGCCTGAAATAAAGATTGTCAAGATTGAAGCGAAAGAAACCCCATTACCGATAATAAAAACAGAAACTGATCAGACGAATATAAATGTAGTCCCTAAATTCACTAAAGATGAGAAGGTTTTCGGGCCAAATGATGTGGCGGTTGTAATAGGCATCGAGCAATATCGGAAGAATCTCCCAAAATCAGAATATTCATACAATGATGCAAAGCTAATAAAAAACTATCTGGAAGCCATGGGATTTTCCCCAAGAAATACCGAGTACCTCCTGAATGAAAACGCAACTCGCACAGACATTCAGAAGACAATTGAAAGATGGCTCCCCAATAGATCGAAAAAGGAAAGCAAGGTCTTCATTTATTACTCTGGCCATGGTGCACCTGACCCGAAGACAGGCGAGGCATATATTGTTCCTTATGATGGTGATCCTGAATATATCTCGGACACCGGGTATTCTCTTAAAAAACTATATGAAAACCTGAGAAAGCTTGAAGTAAATGAGATCATTGTTGCTCTCGACACATGTTTTTCGGGTATGGGCGGTCGGTCTGTCCTTGCCAAGGGGGTACGTCCAGCTGTAATTACCTTGAAGACGAATGCCCCTCCTCAAAACACAGTTGTGCTTTCTGCTACACAGGGGGAACAGATCAGCACATCGTCACCAGACAAAGAGCATGGGCTTTTTACGTACTATTTCCTGAAGGCAATAAAAGAGGGGAAGAAGTCTATCCCTGACGTATATGAGTACATAAAACCACGTGTGGAGGATGAGGCAAAACGGCTGAACGTGAGCCAAAGCCCAGCAATATACCCTGATACCGGTAGTTTACATGGTGGATTTGCTTTGGTTAAGTGAGGTATATTTTAAAAAACATATCTCTTTATCGGTATGACCATATGAAATTTTCCGATGAGATGCAGGCGGCAACCCGGCAAGGAAATTTCCCCTGTCCCCAAGGTTATCTTTTTGCTGCAGACCTCAATTGTCCCCATCTTTGAAGCTTATACAATCTTGACAGCTTTCGAGGTGTAAGGTATATTCAACGAAAAAGGGGCACCATATGAAACCAGCGGTTAGGATTTTCTTTATTGTTCTCGTTATCGGGTTGTTTGTTGGATGTGGAGGGAAGAAATCGGGTATCGAAGGAAAGGTGCTTGACGGCAAAGGGCAACCCATGTCCGGGGTAAAAATCATCGCAAAACAGGTACAGCCTATCAAGGGATATGAGCGATTCGAAACCACAACCGGCTCAGATGGAGTCTTCCTGTTCAAGGAGCTTTTCCCCGCATCGGAATATTCAATTTTTCCATTGTCGGATAAATGGAAGATGTCTGCCGAAGTAAATCTACTGAGCGGTCCCGAAGGACAGACAAGCTTACTCCCGTCACCTATTACGATCCGATTCACCGTGTCAAGCGATGGCATCATAACAGACAATCAGTCGGGGCTCCAGTGGGTGCCCGCGCAGAATCAGCGTGTAAGTTGGTTTCAGGCCCAAGACTATGCACAGAACCTCTCTCTTGGCGGCGGCGGATGGAGGCTGCCCACCAGATCGGAACTGAAAAACATATATAATAAATTAATGAAAGGTGGTGCAGACCCTGTTTTCCATATTAATAAAGATAATTGGGCATGGGCCTCGGAAACTCGGGGTGAGGATGCGTGGACTGTCAATTTCCGGTCTGGCAACGAGTACTTGGGAGCCCCCAGTGTCCCTTTCTACGCTGCTCGCGTGCTGGCGGTTCGTTCCGCGAAGTGATGTGGAAGGAGGGTTAGGGGTAAAGTCTCGTTTCTTGCTCCCGCTATGATGTTAATAAAACCAACCATTCCTTTTCGTAATCCACTATCAAGACCAAAATACCCCTATACAACAGTTGTAGGTGTTCTAAATAACAGGCAAATTCAACTTTCACTATGGTTACCCCTGAGTATTACTAAGTGAAAGTCACTACAAAAACCCATCTGCTGCAAATCCCTGATATCCCCGCTACCGGATGACCCGACCCCCCGGAACAATACTCCAGATGAAGAAGCATTTGAGGAAGGGCATTCAAGCCTTTTGTTTTTTTTAACAGTCCGGGGGGAACATTTGCCGTTGCGATCCCGTATTGAGGAATTTTCAGCTAAAATAATTCTCAACAGGGGGAAACGCAAGGCACAAAGAGCAACCCGAGAACGGCTGCCATTTCGAATCCTTTGCCTTTAGACGTGAATAGGGCACCAGCATTCAATTAAATCGATTACAGGGCAACGTAGAGACCTGTTGTTTATTGTGTAGCAACTATTAGTCAGACGGAGGGGTTAACACAATCTGTCCCCCTATTGTCTTGAGACATGTCCCGTCAATGTCCCCTGTCCCTTGCAGGCCAGCAGTAATCATCCAGCGTTTCAACCAACCTGGAATCCTGGAGTGCATAAACGGCACGTTGGAAAGCCTTTTTCTTTGATCCGGGTTCGGTTGAGGCTGAAATACCCTTCGAGCATGGCAAGTGGTTCATTGTCCGTTTTGGGGCGTCATACCTGTCCCCGGACAGTTTTAAGGATATAGATGCTTCAGGATGCACATAGAGCACGTTTAGACATGGAGCTATATGGTAGGATGATATCAATGAATATTTTAAAACAGAGAATGCATAAAAAAGTACATGATCCTCGGAGAGATTCAGGTTTTTTTATTGCCTTGAAAAATAATGCGGGACAGAAGAGGGACAATTAGTCTTATGTTTTTATTACAACGTTGTAAATAGCTAATATAATTCATAAAAATATTGATATCATTAGACCACAAATCGGTACATGCAGTGAGGCTTGACCAGTATGCGCTATGTTTCATGCTTCTTTTTGCAGTCAATGAACTCAAGGAAGAGATTGATACCCCTATCATCAAACTTGCGATTGAACTTGTTGAGTGGGAGCACAAGACAAGACAACAATTTGACCCCATTGACGTAGACAACGAATCTGCAAAAATTGAAGAACGGATAAAGCGTAAATTGAAGCTGGAGCCACAGGCAAGGCGTAAGTTACAGCAGAATACCTCAGCCCATCGAAGCGGTTTATACCTGTGGAACAATGCCCTTGAAAATCTTCTTACCGATAAACAAGTTTTCTACGACCAAAAACACAAGGTTTACATTTTGGTGAGCGAATGAGAAAAAATGTAGGCAAAACTGTAGACACCCCTAAAAACGAGCATAACAATATGATATTATTGGTAAAAGTATGCTTTTGCAGCCCCTATAGGCACGAGGATGTGTCTTCCGTGTGTGCGTTTTTTTGTGTGTATATAATATACAATCACACATTCATCTATGATTACGAATGGTTAACCCCTATAAATGGGGTGTCTACAAAACTGTCTACAAATTATTTCAGGGACAAAAGGGGTAGCGGTTATGTGTGAAATAAAAATAATAGGACATACTCTGTTTTTCGACAAAAGAGATTCGACCGGCAAAAGAGATTTCAAAAATGACTAAACTTGTAAAATTTGGATTTTACGATTTTACAGACTTGCATTGCCATATTTTCAAAATTGCGTATTTTACAAGTTTTAAAGGAGGCAACAGATGCGTGATGTCTTAACGTCAAACAGGCAGGCTGAATATTTCGTTCCATCAGGACCAAGGTCAATTAACAGGACTTGACGAATCAAGATGGATTTTCGCTGTGTTTAAGGAACTGGTTTGACAATGCTCTTGATGCAATAAACGAATGCCAGGGCAAGAGGATTGAAATAACTTTGAGTGCGGGCGGTCTTGCCATATTCGACAGCGGCCAGGGCATACCCGAAGATGTACTCGATACGATTTATGATTTTGACAAATACGCCTTCAGTAAAAATAATTTCAGAACACCAACACGAGGTTATCAGGGCAATGCTTTGAAAGGCAGCGGATGAAGATCGTCCGTTGTGACGGTAAACCTGTGGAGGTACCCTACACAGAATATTAACCCGGATGTTACCGCACAATATTTTGGCTAAAAAGCAGAAGCCCAAAACATTGGAGAGACAGACAGGAAATTACCGGAACCGATGGCGGAGTGATTGAGTTTAGCAGGACAGGAAGAGCGGTGTGCCTTCTATAGCTGGTGAATTTGGCAGTAGAGAGAAGAATCCAAAAAGCCTTGGAGGTGCTAAAATGAATGAAAAAAAGCTATTTGAAATTCTTACTGTGGTTTTTGATAAGATGAGCACAAAAGAACTTGTTGAATTGATTGCACGATTGACGGTTCTCGAAAAGTTTACATTGAATTTGCTGCTTAACGATATTGAGTGAGGTATGCAAGATTTGAAATGGATTAAAGAACACGGTAAAGCTGTCTTTGGTAAACGATAGTATATTGATTATCTCGAAGGCAAACAATTGTCACCGGCGAAGGGGCCATAGAGCAACACATTATAATTGTACCCTGTTCGATGGTACGCGCGACCGCGAGATAATTTCATTCCCATTGTATTTATTCACAACCGTTCCGAAAAGATAAGGAACAGTCAAAGAGGCCCAGGGTCAGAAAAATAGATTGAAACAAGCCGGAAGTTATCCCTTTTAGGTTCTGGAAGTAACAAGAAACCTATGCTACAGGAAGTAATACAATAGAGGTAAGGAATTTAACTCATGGCAATATGCAAACATAGAAAAGGCAAAGGCAAGATGAAACAATATAATTCATTTACGGGCACAATTTTAGGCACAGGGTTTATAAAGCTATAGTGGATAAGGGTTTAAAATGATACATAGGATATACAATCCTTTGAGAGTATATGAAAAAGCCTGATACAAAGAGACTTTATAATATAAAAGAAGCGGGCACATTCTTAGGTAGAAGCACATGGAGTGTCCGTGAAATGTTATGGGCGGGCAAGCTACCTTATATTAAAGATGGTAAAAGAATATTTGTTGACGTATTAGACATGGAAGCATGGATTGAACAGAACAAGACACGATTTGGATTCTAATAAAATAACTTGACAATCATAGACCGATAGTCTATGTAATATATAAACATGCTACCGCAAGACCTCATAGAATGGAGAAGTAAAAACGGATTCAGTCAATCACAGCTTGCCAAACGGTTGAATGTTGATACTATGACTGTAAGCAGATGGGAACGAGGCCTAAGGGCGTCAATCCCATCTTATTTATGGCTTGCACTTCAGGCCATAGAATGTGAACGAAAAACGGAAATGGAAAAGGGAGGAAAAGAAAATGGGAAGCATATATCTTAGAGGCGAAACCTTATGGATCAAATATTATAGACTTGGCAAGCCTTACCGGGAAAGCGCAAACACCAAAAAGGAAACCGAGGCTAAAAGGCTTTTGAAGCTCCGGGAAGGACAGGTTGAAGAAGGTAAGTTCCCAGGCTTACAAGTCAACAGAACACGTTTTAACGATCTAAAAGATGGTTTTCTTTTGGATTATAAAATTAATAATAAAAAATCACTTGATAGGGCAGAGCTCAGCTTCAAACACCTTGAAACCTTTTTTGGAAACTGTAAGGCCACCGACATTACAACAAACAGGATAAAGGAATATATCACCAAAAAGCAAGATGAAGGGATGGCTAACGGGTCAATCAATAGAACCCTTGCGGCTTTGAAAAGGTCTTTCTCTCTTGCTCTAAGGCAGACCCCGCCAATTGTGGCAAGTATGCCCTATATCCCTATGTTGAAGGAAAATAATGTCAGGACAGGCTTTTACTCTTATGAGGAATATGTATCAATACTGGACAAGCTCCCGGACTACATGAAGGGCGTTTTTAAAATGGGATATTTCACCGGAATGAGAAAAGAGGAAATATTATCCTTGCAATGGAGCCAGGTTAATCTTTTCGACCGGACCATTAACCTTGAAGCCGGAACCACAAAGAATGATGAAGCCCGGATCCTTTATCTTGCCGGGGAACTTCATGAAACCATCCTTGAACAACAAAAGAATAAAAACGGGGCTCACGTATTTCACAGGAAAGGGGAAAGGATTAAAGACTTTCGATTTGTGTGGGAAAAGGCCTTAAGGGCGTGTGGGTACAAGCCTACATTCAAATGTAAGGAATGTAATACTGTATTCGAAGCAGACGAAAAGGAGAGACAGAAAGTTATATGTCCAAAATGTGAAAGTAAAAAAGTGTGGAAGCATGACAAGTTACTGCACGACCTCAGAAGATCAGCGGTAAGAAACATGATCCGGGCGGGCATTCCTGAAAAGGTTGCTATGAAAATATCAGGGCACAAGACCAGATCGGTCTTTGATAGATATAATATTGTAAATGAGGAAGATTTGAAAGTTGCCGCTTTAAAAGTTTCAGACCTTCATAAAGAACATGAAAAACTTGTTGAAAATATTGAGGCGGGCACAGTTTTGGGCACAATCGCAATTTCAAGCTATCGGAAGGTTGGGTAAATTGTCTTGTAAGTAACTAATATTAATAGAATGCCGAAGGCGGGAATTGAACCCGCACGAGGTTGCCCTCACCGGATTTTGAGTCCGGCGCGTCTGCCTGTTCCACCACTCCGGCATGTAGTTAACATTATAGAGGTTTTTTTCTCAAAGTCAACCTGTTTTTTCCTTTTTTTGCTCAATTGTAGCAAAATTGTAGCAACTCAACCTGTCCAGTATTTCTATGCTTCCCCGTAAAGATTCCGGGTAGTGGTGCGCATATCTTAGCGTCATGTTGATTGTTTTGTGCCCGAGAATCTCTTTTATCTTGTAAAGATCAACACCGTTCTGGACAAGTCTTGTTGCAAACGTATGCCTTAAATCATGAAAATGAAAATCATTTATCCCTGCCTTTAATATTGCCTTGTCGTAAGCTTCCCTGATGCTCCTTACGCTGATGTTGAATACCTTGCCCTTAATGCCTCTTTCCCTGTAGCTTTTTAAGGTTTGAAAGACAAGGTTGCTCATGGGAATGCCCCGCTTATCCCCGTTTTTGGATTCCATAACGGTGATAAGCTTCCTTTCAAAATCTACATCTTCCCATCTAATGTTCAGGATCTCTCCTCGCCTCATGCCTGTGTGCAAGGCTAATATGAGCAAAGCCCTGAGGTAATAGGGGTTAGTAGCGCATTCCAGCAAGGTTTGTTCCTCTGCAAGAGTCAACCAGCGTGTCCTTGCGTTTTTGTTTCCAACCGAAAAGGACAGCTTGCTTACCGGGTTGTCCTTCAATAGCTCCCATTCGCGAATTGCCACATTAAAGACCCTTCTCAAGAAAGAAAGCTCTTGATAGATCGTTGCGGGTTTCCTGCCCGCCTGTTTTCTCTGATCTCTGTAATCGGAAACAAACCTTGAGTTGATTTCCAGCACGTTTCTTCCTGAAAAAAAAGCATTCAGTGCTTTAAGGCTGGTTCTGTCTCTCATGTGTTCATGGGATTTCATGTACTTTTCAATCAACTGGTCGAAGGTCATTCTCTTGGCCTCCGCTCCGTCAAAATAGCGGTTTTCCGTCATTTCGGTGATTGCTTTGGCGTAAATCTTCTGTGCAAGGCTCTTGTTTCCGGTTTCCAATGATTTTTGGATCCTTTTAGCGTTATGCATGACGTTCATCCAGTATGTATCTCCCCGTTTATATAGCCCCATTAACTTAACCCTCCTTTCCATGGGGCTTCCGGTCTGTGATTAAAAGCATATATCATCTTTCTGATAATCATGGCAAGGTTATTTTATCTCCTTCTTTTGCCTCTGGATCCATTTAATCAATTCTTCCTGGTCAAACCTTAGACATCCATGGATCTTAACGTGTGGGATCTTGCTCTGTTCCGCCCAAGCGTAAATCGTGCTTTTTTTAGTGCAAAGCAGTTCCGAAGCTTCCTTGACATCAATAATTTTCATATTAAAACCTCCTTAACGCTGTTTTGCTAATAATATTAGATATGTATCTTGTAGTTAGTTTTTCCCCCTGTTTTTCGCATTTTTCCTTCAACACCTCGACTCTCCGGATGATGTGCTCCAAATCACTCAATCCGTGTTCCTCAAGCAACCATTTCACATCGTTTAGGTGCAAAACTGAAATCCTTGCCGCCCACCCGATGTCTTTTGCGTCGAACTTTATGTCCGGCTTTTTAAAAAGAATATGATAGAGTAACGCGTATTTAACCGCCCCGAACAAAACTCTGCGATAAAATGATCCCGGTATCTCGCCTACCTTTGAGAACAAAAGTTTGAAAGAAGTTCTGAAGGCTTCTTCCTCTTCATCGCTTATTTCATAAACTTGATGCACCGGAGTGTTTATGATGTCGTTCCATTTTTTTGTAATATTGTCCCGGTATGCCCTCAGATCATTGATTGGATAATCCTTCATGGGGGCTCTGGATCCGACTTCGCCACGATGTAGTTGTAACGTTGAGCCCCCATGTTGATATGCTACCGCCATTACAAATAATAAATACCCCTGCCGGTATAAAATGCAATTGCAAAACCAATATATTTTATTTGCATTAAGATGTCAAGACAAATTTAAAATCATTTTTATTTGATTTGCAACTACTTTTATGATATAAGAATCATATATGAATTACAATCAGTTATTCAGACTGTCCAGGATAATGCAAGGCAAGACCCAAAGCGAGGTTGGAGCAGCGGCAGGAGTCACACATCAGGCAGTTAATGCTTTCGAGAAAGGATCAGCCTCCCTCTCAATGGAAACTCTTCGTAAAATGGCAATATCCATAAACATAAACCCGGACTATCTAATCGATCCTTCTGTAAATCCTTTCCTGTCGCAAGAACTTATAAAAATGGAATTCCCCGAGAATCTGTTTCTTCCCGGCTTAAACTTTCAGATCATATATTTTCTTGCAGAAAAGAATTATGTATTAGAACTATGTTTCCTCTTCTCCAACACAAGACTTGGCAACAAATTGACTAAACTTCGCCACAGTTTAACTCAGGGTACCATTGCTGAAAACCCTGTAGTAGCAATTGCTTGTCAGGACGCAAATCGGAATATTTTTCTGTTTAAACGAAGAAAGATCATTATGGGTCCTATTCTTGGAGATCGCGAACTTAGGCTGGAGCTACCTAAATATAAGACTGGAAATAAATCTATTATTATTGGTGACAGAGAGGTCAGCGACAGTCTTCTTGAGAAAATAAGGGATGTTACAGTCACAAAGGATGAATTGGCGCGCTTGTTCAATGAGAGAAATGACGTAGTGCTCGATGAAGGCGAAAGGTTGATTATATCAAAGAAACGTGAAAAAGGAATAGCCCACTCAGAGATATTACGCTTTATAGACAGTTTTCCACGCGAACAGGAATAATTTGAGATATGCTTAAAGAAATATCATGAAACCTGTACGTTATATATACTGGCAGGTTCTGTTTAGTTTTATTTGCACCCTAAATTTAAATTTTGTGGACCTTCAATTTGAAGGGTTAATGATTGTGTGCTTGTATTAGCCAACAAGTCCCTTTACTCCTTCTTCCCACTCCGCCATCATTTGCTCACCGATTTCACGGAATTCGGGGTGTTCGGCAAAATAGCCAGGAATCATCCTCCTCGTTTCCGTCACTGCTTCGGCTGTCCTGCTAAAAGTCTCGGAGATCGTTCCTATCGGCAAGGAAAGATGGGTCATTGCAAAACGCTCCAGCACCTTGCGCGACCACCATTTTTTTGTTCCTGCAAGAGAGAGAGCCGGCACATCTTTTCTGGTGTATGTTGTCGTGGTCACTATGTCGTACACCGGCGCGAGTTTCACAACGTCCAGGGGTGAGGCATACAGGACACCAAAATTTTTCAAGTGGGCATCACCGTTTCGCAGCATAATCGACAGCACCAGCGTCGTGAAAAATTGTTCTCTGGCCGCCATCAGGTGGTCACCGGAGATAAAGTCCCTGATGCTCTTCGCTACCCGTTCGTAGCTGCTAGAATATTTATGTGCAGTTCCGAGGGCCTGGAGGCTGCACATATCCTCAAAGCCAATAAAAGAGCCATCGGGGGCAACATCGAACCGGCGCATAATAAATAGGCCGCCGTTGTCTGAGAGAAAGAATTCCGGTGTTGGCAGCCCGGACCGTTTTACAGCCGTCATGCAAAAGTGCTCGTTGGCGGCAAGGTATGGGTAATCAGTGCCCCAGGACTTGACGATGTAGCCGGACGATGTCAACGCAGCGCGTTCCGTGGCCTCCAGCAAGACTTTTGGCTGGACCCCGGAAATCCCGGAACGGAGGGCATATCTGTCCACCAGTTCGTGGAAAAGCTCTCTTGTGTCCGGATAGGTAAGCAATTCGTCCAGCGATTCTGGAGTTTCAGAAATGTGTGGCGACTTGTTGCTCGGGAGTGAAAATCGGTTTCTTCCAACTTGGTTTCCTCCGGTCACTCGTAGGATCGACAGGTCATCATTTCCCACCACCTTGGCAATAGCCCGACGAATCGCCTCAAGTAGTGCCCCCTCCGGCAGGTTCATCTGAAATATGGGGTGTAGATCGCGACTTACCCAACTTTCCAGGCGCACCGGCATGGTCAAAGACACCTGCGCGCTGGTGTCGGCATCCGGGGAATAGGCAAACACATACTCCTGACCCAGTTCGCGGGCAATAAGTCCCGACCGCCTGTTTGCGGTCCACACGGCAAGCAAAGAGACGCCCGGCATCAGCGGACCTCCTCTTCACGGAGTTCCTCCAGCGTCGGAGGTTTGCCTGCTGGACGGGCACGCAGTTCCAGTTCCAGGTATTCCAACACTCGGATTAGTTTCCGTACGCCGATCTCCTGTACAGAGCCGCTCTCGATTTGTCCGATAGTTGTGCGACTCATCCCTAATGCTTTTGCCACATCCGCCTGGGAAACCTTGCGACTCTTGCGGGCCTGCCGAATTTGTTTACCGATATTAAAAAGCATATATGAATTATATATAGTGCATTATTAACTGTCAAGAATAATATGACCTATATATGATGCAATATGACTTTCCAGCCCCCCTTTATTTATTATGGACGGTGAAAATAAGAAGTAGCACGTAGTATACAAATTCCCCAACTTGTCGTCCCGGTGCAGGCTTCCATTATGGATTTAAGAGGTCGGCTTATGTCCAGATGTAGAAAAACCGTACCGTTAGGTCCCTGTATAAAAATTGCTCCACTTGGTGACTCCTTAACCTCGTTGTCACCTAATTTATTTACTAAAGTACCATACTAATAATATCTTTTTTGTTCATTCTGTCAATTCAGCATTTATTTACTAAAGTACCATACTAATAATATCTTTTTTGTTCATTCTGTCAATTCAGCAAAACGATCCGGGTCTGCAATCGAACCATAAGAGAAATTTAATGAATGTGTCATTTCATGCCCAAGAGCAAATTCATTGGCTATAACTTGGCCATTTAACTTCTTCCCAAGTACCCATATCGTATTTGTGGCAGGATCATAGTATCCATACCTTTTCTGCTTGGCAAATTGACTATATGGATATTTACTGTAATCTCCAACAACACGGATGGTTACAGTAATAGTGTACGTTTCATCAATTTCGCGCGTATAGGCCAATTCATCATATGCCCGATAATATTCATCATACGAGTTTTGTCTCTTTTTTAAGAACCCATCATTATTTGAGCCGAAATATTTTTCAAAGAAACTCTTCGAACTCTTTTTGTCAGCCGGAATAATGGCACTATCAGTATTGAGACGCTCTTTATAAGGTGCCGCGTATACCTTATCAGGTTTTACATCTTGTCCCTGAGCAGTCTTTCCATCTACAACAGGTTTCTGGGTACCATGGATTCCAGCAAGATAAACGCTTTTACGTTGATATGACTCAGCACTACCCGGTTCCAGTGTGGCACAGCTTACACATACAACAGCAACAATGGCGTAAAACAAAAAGTTTATGCCTGTTTTGACTGATATACGCATGATGTTGAAGAAATCATGTATACCGATTAAGAACATTGTGAGAGAGATTAGAGCTTTTATCATTAGTATTATAGTTTCGTATCCTTATTTTATTATCGTTCATTAAAAAAATATCTTAAGTTTTTGTCACAATTACACATTACATGCACACGCATAAACAGTGCCAGACCGTACTTAAAGATGTCATGTATGGAATAATCATGTTATTTCAAAATATTATGGCTGATTAAGAGTATGGGGTAGTTAAGAAAAACATATTGACAAAGTTGCTTTTGTAATTTTAAAGTATTACAAACAAAAAATATTATTTTTCCCTTGGAGCACTGCACCAAGGTATTTTTATTAAAAAAGCGGGGTAAGCCATGGAACAAAAAAAACGAAACATTTTTTATCTAACGAAGGGTTTTATGTTTTTCTGTGCAATCCTTTTTTTATTTGGTTGTTTTTCCATTGCTGATGCAGCGCACGTTGGAAAGATTACACAGGTTCAAGGCTCTGCTACCGTATTAAAAGCGCATAAAAACGTTGCCACCCCTGTTAAAATGGGTGATTCTGTCGATGTAGGTGACCACTACAGAACAAGGGGGGAGAGCGGGATAGAAATTACATTCAACAACAAAAATGTTGTGAAAATTGCAGAAAATACCCGCTTTGAGATTACTGAATATACCGTTACACATCAGAAGACCTCCAACATTTTTAAACTGCCAGAAGGAAAGGTGCAGGCCACTACCGGAGAAGACTTTATTAAGAAGGCATCAGCCTCTCCCGGGGGCCACAAGTTCGAAGTGCATACCCCTGTTGCCGTTGCCGGGATAAGAGGTTCCACTGCGAATATTGCCCATGTGGGCGGGGTAACCGGTGCTTTGATGACAGTGGGGAATGGGTACATGTCCAACCCTAACTTCCCTGGACAGTTACAAAACGTAACGACCGGCACATCATCTTTTACATCAGTCGTTATACCGCCGACGCCACCCCAGGCAATGCAGGGTGCAGTTGCTCAGATTACAAGGGCATCGGCCACAGCACAACAACAATCATCGGCAATACAGGCTGCTGTCAGAATCGGGGTTACACAGGCTAATGTTACGGCAGTAGTAAATGGTGCGCTTCAGGGAGGCGCTACGGTCACAAATACGGTTTCCTCGGCCGTCACCGCATCCCCGACCCAGGCAGGTAATATTACTTCCGCAGCCATCATCGCAGCTCCAACCCAGGCTGTTAACATTACTAATGCCGCCGTTACAGCAGCTCCGACTCAGGCAGGCAACATTACTAATGCCGCCGTTACAGCAGCTCCGACTCAGGCAGGCAACATTACTAATGCCGCCATCATCGCAGCCCCAACACAGGCAACTAACATTGTAGCAGGCGCATTGGCAGCAGCCCCGGCACAAACTGTTACAATTACCGGCGCTGCTACACAGGCAGGCGCAACTACAATGCAGATCACGCAGGGTGTAGCCCAGTCAACAACTCCTACCCCAACCCCTACTCCTACCCCAACCCCTACTCCTACCCCAACCCCTACACCGACACCAACACCAGAATCTACTCCGACTCCAACTCCTACACCGACACCTACTCCAACACCAACTCCTACACCGACACCTACTCCTACCCCAACTCCAACACCTACTCCTACCCCAACTCCAACACCGACACCAGTTCCTCCACCACCTCCACCACCACCACCTCCACCACCACCACCTCCACCACCACCACCGACAAGTCCAAGTAGATAAGGAGGGGGGGGGGTAAAAATATGAATATAAAAAGAAAAAAAAATACGAAGGGATTTGATATCACGAAGAAAAGCTGCACTTTATTTTTCCTTGCGATTGTAATCTTCGCCTTTACAATTCCTGTGTATGCTGCAGCCCCGGAAGGCATGATGGACCCTGATTCCATCCCCGGCAATATTAAGCTCGGGGCGCTGAAGATCCACCCCTATGTCTACGTCGATCAGACATGGACCGATAACGTGTTTCAGAGGAACAACATGTGGGGACCCACAGTCTATAACGGCAAAGGGTATACATCAAGCGGAAACAGAAGCGATACCGTTAACACGGTAACCCCGGGAATCAGGCTCTTTCTTCCCTTCGGGACACACCTGTTCCATCTGAATTATAATGCAGCCCTTAAAACTTACAACGTTTTTGACCAGTTTAACAACCAGGATCAGTTGCTACATGCAGCCGTCGGTTTTAATTTTGGCAGCGGATTGAATGTTCTCCTCAGGAATGATTTCATCAAGGCAGCAAACCCTCCCCGTGCTATCTACCTCATGACGGATGACTATACCCTGAATACCACTGGCATCGAGGCTTCATACAAGTTAGCCGACCGGTATAAGGTCAAAGCCTTCTATGAATACGAGACGAAAGGCTACAGCCCGAGTCAGACGAGTGCCCAGTGGGATGATTACAAACAGAACAAACCCGGTGTGGCACTGTATTATCGCTTCCTCCCCCTCACCTCTGCCCTTCTGGAGTTCAGCTACCAGCAAAGGGACTATTCACGACCCAGCTATGTAACCACCAATGTCAATTCAGAGGTTTACAATCTATGGACAGGTCTTGCATGGGAACCTGCAGCAAGGATCAAGGGAACCTTCAAAATCGGCTATACTGAGGCCAGATTTAAAGGAGGTTCTGTGCCAAACTGGAATGGTATAGGGTTTATGGGCAACGTAAATTATGCTTTTACAGAGCGGACGACTGTTATCTTCAACGCATTCAGAGGACCGATAGCCACATCTTACACCGCATTCAATTCAGCTTACGGCGACTATTATGTTTCAACAAGCGCAAGCCTTGCCGTTAACCACCAGTTACCTTCAAACTTTGTTGCAAAGGCAAACATTTCCTATACAAACAATAGCTACGCTCAATATGGCACTTATGTTGCTAACCGTACAAATGGTCAAAGCATAGTAAAGCAGAGTGTAAACATCCCTGCTTTCGGCCTGGGCCTTGACTATGTCATCCGAAAAGGCATGAGTCTCGGGATTCATTATGACTATAGCCTATACGACAGCAATATCGATATTGAAGGATGGAAGGAAAACAGAATCGGTCTGTTGTTATCAATTGTGCTTTAAATGATTATGGTGTAAAATTTGAACTGTTTATTTTTAATAGATAGTTTGTTGTCACTGCAAAACAGTAACTATGAGGAAAATAATGTTATTTGTAAAAAGAAAAAGAACAGTTTCGATTATATTTTTCATGCTTGTTTTTCAAGTCTGCTTTTTAACTTTATTGCAAACATCTGCATTCCCCGCTGCGGGGAATGCAGATTCCAGTGAACAAACTGATAGTGCTGTAAAACAATCTGATAAAACCTTAAAAAAGTCCTCATTTGTAACATCACGCGAAGACGATAAAGATTACGTAGTCGGCCCGGAAGATACTATCAAAATAACGGTCTGGGATCACGAAGATTTAACAAAAGAATTTTTTGTGTCCCGCGATGGGTGGTTCAGCTTTCCTCTCATTGGAAAAGTCTATGCAGACGGCCTCAGTGTCGGCGATCTTGAAAAAAAGATCGTAGAGGCCCTTTCCGGAAAGTATATCGTTAACCCTCAGGTGTCGATATTTGTAACGCAGGTCAAAAGCAAGGTTGTTTATGTAATGGGGGAAGTGGGAGGAAAATTATTTGGAGCCGGAAAGGGCCCGGGATCCTATCCACTTACCGGCAGGACGAGTTTACTTGAAATCCTTTCCGTTGCAGGCGGTCCGACTGCAGATGCGGCCTCGGAAATAATTATTGTGAGACCAAAGGTAAAGCGCAATATGCCTGTACCCATTGAAGATGCACGGAAGGACGAAATCACAACCATCAACATGAAGAAACTCCTCGAAGGAGATTTATCACAGAATATCCTTTTAGAACCTAATGATACTGTATACGTACCGAAGGCGGAATTCTTTTTCGCTTCAGGCGAGGTTATGAAGCCGGGGAAATTTGTTCTGGAAAAGGGCTTGACAGTTCTAAAAGCCATTGCAACAGCGGGAGGAAAAACTAACAAGGCAGCGATAAACAGAACCCGTATCATCCGCGTGAAGGGAGGGGAAAGGAAGGAATTTCGGGTAACCCTGGATGAAATGGTGTTGCCTGAGGATATCATTGTAGTGCCTGAAAGCTTCTTCTGATCTGTAATACGCCTATGAAAATATCAGCTACTATCAGCACTAAGCACTATGAATTATACTCTACTCGCCTTGCACTATGCGCTATGCTCCATGCTTCTTGTACTATGCACTATGTGCCATGCGCTTTGCGCCATGCTCCATGCGTCTTTGCTATGCTTCTTGCGCCATGCGCCATGCGCTATGCGCTGTTTACCTTTCACCAACCGTAGGAGGAATTATTCATGCCTAAGATGTTTCAGATAGAAGAACCCCATTTAATGGACTATGTTCATGTCATATTCAAAAGAAGATGGGTGGTGGCAACGGTCTTTCTCGTAATCTTTTTCTCCGTAGCAATACGGTCATTCACCGTGACGCCTGTGTACAGGGCAACGGCACAGATACTTATAGACAAGGAAAACCCCAATGTCACCAATATCAAAGAAATCCTCGATATAAAATCGTCCGATATTGATTACTATCAGACACAGTATAATATTCTGAAAAGCAATGCCCTTGCCTTAAAGGTCATCAGGGCGCTGAACCTCAAAGACAATAAAGAATTCGGCCCGGTTAAGGAAGAAACAGAGGCAGCGCAGAATAACCTTATTGCAAACTACCTCGGCAAACTGAAGGTTGAACCTATCAGGAGCAGCAGACTTGCAAATGTGAGCTTTGATTCTGCTGATAAAAAGCTTGCTGCAACCATCGCAAATGCCCATGCGAGGCTCTATATAGAAAGCGACCTCGAAAGGAAGTTCTCTGCATCCCAGGATGCAACGGGCTGGCTATCCACACGGATTAAAGAAGTAAAAGAGAGACTGGAGGAATCAGAGACAAAGCTGCAGAGTTACAGAAAAGAACAGGGTGTTATTGCGATAGATATGGATGAAAAGTACAATGTTGACTCTCAGAAACTGAAAGATTTGAATACAGCATTGGGTGCAGCAAAGACCGAGCGTTTTGCAAAAGAAAACCAGTATAATGAGATGAAAAATCTCAGCAGAAATCCCGAGACAATTGAGGCACTGCCTGCTGTTGTGTCAAGCTATCTCATTGGCCAATTAAAGAACGAATATATAAAAATCTCAGGTAGTTATTATGAACTATCTCAGAAGTACGGGCCGGAACACCCGAAAATTATACGGCTTAACTCGGAATTGAATGAGTTGAAGAATAAAATAAGACAGGAAGTTCAGAAGATTGCGCAATCGATAGAAAGTGAATACAGGATGGCTGTTGCACGCGAAAGGTCTTTGCATGGCGCACTGGAAGCACAGAAAAAGGCCGTGCTGGATTTTAATGAAAAGGAAAGCGAATTCAATATTATAAAACGGGATGTTGATGCAAACCGTTCCCTCTATGAGTCTTTGCTCAAGAGGATAAAAGAGACAAATGTGACAGAAGGCATCAGCATATCCAATATTATGGTTATTGACCCTGCAAGGGTGCCGAACAGTCCGGTAAAACCGAAAATCATGCAGAACCTCCTTCTTGCCCTTGTCTCCGGCCTTGCCTTTGGAGTAGGCCTTGCCTTTTTCTTTGAATACCTTGACAATACAATCAAATCCCCTGATGATGTCAAAAAGTACCTTGAGGTGCCGCTCCTCGGCATTCTGGGGAAGTTTGAACCTTCATCACAGGGGGAGGATAAAAAAGAGATCCCTTTACTTGATGCACCGCGCTCATCCATTGCTGAAGCGATAAGGACGGTGAGAACAAATATCCTCTTCAGTTCATCGGATAGCGAAAAAAAGGTTATTCTTGTCACATCGGCATTGCCAAGCGAAGGGAAGACAATTCTGTCTGTGAACCTGGCCGTCGGTTTTGCCCAGCTTGGCAAAAAGGTGCTGTTCATCGACGCAGATATGAGAAAACCAAGATCCCATACTGTTTTTAAGGTGGAGCGCGAGCCCGGCCTCTCCGAGATTCTCGTAGATGCTAAAGAACCGTTTTCAATCATCCGGGATACCCAAGTGGAAAATTTAAAACTGATTACCTGCGGGACGATTCCCCCCAACCCGTCAGAACTCCTCATTTCCAGTCATATGGATATATTTATTGAAAAAATGAAGGAGCAATTCGATATCGTGATTTTTGACTCGCCGCCCATTACATCTGTTACCGATGCAGTCGAGATCGGGTCCTATGTGGATGGCGTTGTCCTGATTATAAAAACGGGTGTAACGCCACGACCTGCTGCCCAGTCGGCGATTCATCAGCTTTCAGAGGTGAACGCAAACATCTTTGGCGTTGTCCTCAATGATGTTGACTTCCAGAAGGAGAATTATTACTATCCTTACTACAAGTACTATTCACGGTATTACTCAAGATACTATTACCATTACGGAAACTATTACGGCGAGGACGGGCAGAAGAAAAAGACGAGAATGAGGGGCGACGGAAATAAGCATCCCGTGAAGAACATGATGGATTTAAAGAATATCATATCCACTGTTTTTAAAAGAAAGCCGGAGCATAGAGACAAGAAGGAAACATGATCGACCTTCATGCGCATATACTCCCCAATCTTGACGACGGGCCGCGTGGTTGGGATGAATCCCTTGAGATGTGCAGGATGGCCTTCGATGATGGCATAAGGACCATAGTTGCCACGCCGCATACGTTGAATGGCGTATACAAAAATAATACAGCAAAAATAAAGGAACAGTCCCTCCAACTGCAGGAATTACTTGATAAAAACGGTATTTTACTCAATATTGTCCCCGGGTCTGATGTCCGGATATACCCTGCATTAACCAGTCTTATCGAAAAGGGTGAAGCGCTTACAGTGAACGATAATAAGCGTTACATTATCCTGGAACTCCCGGACCTTTTTCCGCTCCATGCCGTAAAGAAGTTGATTCTCGATTTAATCGGGCAGGGGATTACACCCGTTATCAGCCATCCCGAGAGAGTATCGCAGATTCAGCAGGATAGTGAGGTTATTTATGAACTGCTCGAAAAAGGAGCCCTGTCACAGGTCACTGCCATGAGTGTAACAGGCGAATTCGGCAAAGGGATAAAGGGTTTTGTGGAAAAGATGTTAAAGTATGATATGGTGCACATTATTGCCACTGATTGTCATGACGTGATCCGCAGACCGCCGGTCCTGTCCGGGGCAGTCGAAATGGCTTCCCGGATAGTCGGCAGAGAAAAGGCATTGACAATGGTCACCACCATACCGCAGGCAGTGATAGAGGGAAAAACAATAGAGAGACGAGTAATTAAGTAATTAAGTGATTGAGCGATTAAGTGATTGAGTAAATAAGTGATTAAGTGAATGAGTGATTGAGTGATTAAGTAACTGAGTGAGAGAAAGGACGCATAGCGCAGGAGAAGGCAGATAGCTGCACTCAGCAAGCAAATATGGTAGAATATAAGGTATTTGATTAACCGCAGATGTTTAGCGGTATTTGACATTAATTAAATGGGGCAACACCAAGGACATCTCAAACAGAAATTGCTCGGGCATGAATCCATGCCAATGGCGGTAGCCTGCCGCAGCACAGCTGTAGCGATAAGTAACTGAGTGATTAAGTGATTGAGTAACTGAGTAATTAACAGATGCCATCTTCAATAACATCTTTCGAAGATTTGTACGTATATAGCCTTGCAAGAGAATTTAACAAAAATATAAGCAAATTGATAAAGATGTTGCCTGATAGCGAAAAATATAATTTAAAAAGCCAGATGAGTCGGGCAAAACTCAGCATTACAAATAATATAGCAGAGGGTTTTGGCAGATATCACTATCAGGAAAATATACAGTTTTGTAGGCAATCGAGAGGATCGATTTGTGAACTGATAGACGATTTTAATGAATGTTTCGATGAAGGTTATATTGATAAGAATCTACTTGATACGTATAAAAAAGAAGGATATTCTCTGATTAAGGTGCTTAATAGTTACATTGCTTCCCAGAAGAAACAAAAAAAGATTATTCAAGATTCTAAATGAATTATTTAATTATTTAATCACTTATTCACTCAATCACTTACTTACCCAATCACTTATTCACTCAATTACTTGTCTTTTGCTCCATGCGCTCTGCTCCATGCGCTATGCGTTTTTGTAATCCCTAATCCCTAACATGTCTGAGAAAATTCTCATCACAAACACGGTAAGATGATACGCAAAAAGGTGCGCCCCAAGCGCAGCCTCAAGGTTCGTCTTAAAAATAAACTCAGTTTCTCGCTCGGCAAAGAGAAGATTATCTATATCATCATCGGCATCATCCTTGCTGCGCTTGTTGCCAAAGCCCTCATCTGGTATATCCAGAAGACAGAAGAATACGCCTTTCTCAGTATACATCAATATGCCGCATCCAAATCAGAAGCTGTTCACGGTTCACAGTTCACGGTTCACAATCATGAGTCGCCAGTCATGAGCTAACATTTATACTATAAGACTGTAAGAAAAGTAGTGGTAGAGTCAGATGAACAGGGATGAAAGACAAAAGATATATGTATCTCTCGCAGAGCCGCAGAGGTCACAGAGAAAAGCGAGATATGCTTGTGGCCAGAATTCAGAGAAAGACGAATTCTGTCCACACTCCATGCCCCTTCGGGGCAGAAGTAAATTTTTAAGAAACATCCCCTCTCTGCGAACTCTGCGTCTCGAAGGAGCGTAAGCGACTGGGCGAGAGGAAAGAATTTAGAAGTAAATGTTTTATTGAAGTCATACGATTCAATCACGACTGAGGAGGGACAACTTAACACCCAAAACTCAACACTGCATTTTAAAAAAGGGGAAATGAATGAGCCATAATATCTCAATTGCTCCGGATGGAACACAATACACGTTACCAACAACAGAAGATGACTACAAACAGGAACTTGCCCGTATCGAAAAGCTTGTCTCCAAAGCCCACGCAAAAGGCCAGGAAATCGTCGTTGTCATGGGTGTTGGCTTTGTCGGTGCCGTTATGGCAGCGATTGTTGCCGATACTGTAAATGAATCATGCACCCCCTCCAAGTTTGTCATCGGTATGCAGCGGCCCAGCCCGCGTAGTTACTGGAAAATTCCAAAGCTCAACGAGGGAATTTCTCCTGTTAGGGCCGAGGACCCTGAAGTAGACCCCATGATCCGGCGTTGCGTTCTTGACAAGAAGACCCTCACAGCTACCTTTACTTATGATGTCCTACAATTTGCAGATGTCGTGATAGTCGATGTCCAGCTCGATTATACAAAAACAGAACTCGGAAATGTTCGCTCCGGCCATGTTGAGATGACCGCCCTGGAGGAATCCTTTGATATCATTGCCCGGCGTATTAAACCGGAATGTCTTGTCCTCATTGAAACAACCGTTGCCCCGGGAACGACAGAGCAGGTAGCATTTCCTGCCATGAAGAAGATCTTCCGTCAGCGTGGCATCGAAAGTGATCCCCTCCTTGCACACAGTTATGAGCGGGTTATGCCCGGTCGCGACTACGTGGCATCCATCAGGGATTTCTGGCGCGTCTGCAGCGGTATCAACGAGGAAGCGAAACAGCGGGTTGTTAAGTTCTTAAATGAGGTACTCAATACTAAGAAATTCCCCCTTACTGTTCTTGACCGACCCATAGAATCGGAAACGGCCAAGATTGTTGAAAATAGTTACCGTGCAACCATACTTGCCTTCCTCGATGAGTGGAGTAGATTTGCCGAACAGAATGGCGTAGATATTATGAAGGTAATTAAAGCGATCAAAGTGCGTCCTACCCATAATAACATGATATTTCCCGGTCCCGGTATCGGCGGTTACTGCCTTCCAAAAGACGGCGGTCTCGGTATCTGGGCATATAAACATATCCTCGGCTTTGAAGACGATATTTTCAAGATAACACCACTTGCTATAGATATAAATGATACCCGTGCTCTCCATGCGGCACAGCTTGTCCGTGATGCTCTGCGGAATATGAATAAACCCATAGCAAATGCAGAGGTATTGGTTCTCGGCGCCTCGTATCGTGAGGATGTGGGTGACACACGCTACAGCGGTTCAGAGATACTCATCCGTAGGCTTACAGAGATGGGTGCAGAGATACGAGTCCACGATCCTTATGTAGAGCAATGGTGGGAGTTTACCAACCAGGAATCATATCCCGATAACAACAAAAGTATCTTTTTCAGGAACCAGAAGAGGTTAAATGATCTTGTGGTCTTAAACGATCTTAAAGCTGCCCTTAAAGACATTGATGTCCTTGTTCTTGCTGTCCGACATGAAGAATACCTGAATCTTGATCCGGATGAGATTGTGGATTTAGCCCAAAAACCTATAGCTGTTGTTGATTGTTTCGGTATCCTCGACGATGGAAAGATCAAACGGTATCTTCAATTGGAATGTGAAGTAAAGGGATTGGGAAGAGGGCACATTAGAAGGCTGAAAGAAGAAATGAAAGGAAGCTCATAGCTGATAGTGAATAGCAATCCCACAATGATTTTGTCTCTTGCAAAGGCGCAGAGCCCGAAGAAAAAAACTCTTTTTTGCCGCCCGCTGCGCTCGACAAAGGCGGACAAAAGATGGACGGTCTTAAATTTTACCCGCAGGGTTGCGGGTTTGCTGGAATAAATCTTTCTACCCATTCCAGCAAAAAACATCTGCTCTCAGCGTACTCAGCGCCTCGAACGACCGCAGGGAGTGGGCGAGAGGAAAGGAATTTTAGCATTATGAATCAATACGAAAAATTACAACAAAAACTGCTCCATTCACCGAAGAAGTGGCTCATCACCGGTGTGGCTGGATTCATTGGTTCCAACCTCCTCGAGGCCCTCCTTAAATTGAACCAACAGGCTGTTGGATTGGACAACTTCCTGACCGGGCACACGAGCAACCTTGAAGAGGTCAAATCCCTCGTTTCTCCAGGGCAGTGGAGTAACTTTACCTTCGTAGAAGGGGACATCAGAGATTTAGCGACATGTCAGAAAGCATGTGACCGCGTAGATTATGTTCTGCATCAGGCGGCCCTCGGTTCTGTGCCCCGCTCCATAGAGAACCCCATTGCAACGAATGAAAACAACCTCGTCGGTTTTTTGAACATGATTGTAGCCGCGAAGGATGCCGAGGTAAAGCGTTTTGTCTATGCCACGTCCAGTTCAGTCTATGGAGATCACCTCGATTTGCCAAAAGTAGAAGAGAAGGTGGGCCGGCCTCTGTCTCCCTATGCGGTAACAAAAAAGATGAATGAAATATATGCGGATGTTTTTGCGAGGGTTTATGATTTTCAGAGTATAGGGCTTCGTTATTTTAACGTTTTTAGTCCACGACAGGATCCGAATGGTCCCTATGCGGCGGCAATTCCACGATGGTTTGCAGCGCTCAGAGAAGGAAAAGAAGTTTACATTTATGGTGATGGAGAAACGAGCAGAGACTTCTGTTTTGTTGAGAATACGGTGCAGGCAAATATACTTGCAGCCTGCACAGACAATATAGATGCTCTTAATCAGGTTTTTAACATAGCTTTCGGCGGGCGAACAACACTGAACGAACTGTTTGAGCTTATTCGCGATATCGTCTTTCCTTCCCACTTTGTGTCTGATGTTCCTGCTCTCAACCATCCACCATCCACTATTCACCATTCACTGATTTACATGGATTTCCGGCCAGGTGATATACGCCATTCCCTTGCTGATATCAGCAAAGCAAAAATGTTCTTAGGATACAAACCGCAGTATTCTGTGAGGGATGGTTTGGAAAAAGCCGGGGAATGGTATATCAGCCATGAGCTATGAACCATGAGCCATTGCCTATCGCCCCTTGCCTCTTGCCTGTCTTTTTTAACCTATCACCATAATATATAAAACCATGGCTGGGATTATTAAAAAATATTCACTCAAAGATGTTTTGCAATTCCTGGTAGTTGTGTTGATTGGCTATCTAACAGCCAAAGCATTATTCAACATTATGGCGGAAGGAACGTTGGGAAGTATTTTTCGAAATATGATGCCCGTATTTCCTTGTCTATTTATCCTATTGATACTAAACGCTTTCGATATAAGAAGGGCTTCGTTCCGCGAAATCAGTCAGAGTGTTTTCTCTATCTTTATCTTTGATCAAAAACTGATTTCGAAACGCTCGATTTTACTTCTTATACCTGTGATGATAGCAGGCATATTTTTCACACTATACTCAATCGAATTTAGTATCATAAATATGCTTTCATTTTTCGCATTGTTATATGTATTTTTCCTGTCAGTTCGCTATATATTATTGAGTGAAAAGAAATTTTATGGCGTGCTGATTTATATTCTGGCGATACCATTATTGTCTTTTATACAATGGGAAAACGTAAAATATCATTGGCTTGATTTAATCATTAACGATATCTATATATCTTACAACGCTATCGGTCTTGTCATTATTTTCATCTGTTTTCTTTTTGGAAACAGGGGCAGTGCTATGCTATCCCGAAAGGAAAAGAATTTTATTAAACTATGTGCGCTGTTTGTACTTGTACCATTAACCTATATCTTACTTTCCAAAGACCCAATGCATAGTATCGTATATTACTGTATGGATTTGCTTCTGCCGTTCATATTTTTCATTATCCTCATGATATCAATGAAGAATGAAAATGATGTAATAAAATTATTATTTTCAATAGTTATTTGTATAACAATTCACCAATTGCTTGCTCTTTATTTTTTGTTTCAGAAGGAAGGGTTGGCAAGCGTAACTGGAGGACTTTACGGAGCGGAAGAATCGAATTTTAGCCCTGCCTTGTGTCTCATCCTAATTCCGGTTCATATAGCCTTGATGCGTAGATTAAGCGGTTGGAAACGAAATTCCTTTTTTTGTGCTTTGATATTTTTAATCATATTTCTTATTTTAAGTAATTGGCGAACAGGTTTTTTTGCCCTTTTGTTCGGATTATTTGAATACTTTCTTTTTTTTCGGGCCAATATGATTAAAAAATCGTACTTTATACTCTCCGGATCTTTTTTAACTATATTAATAACACTGATAATTGTTGAATATTTTTATGAAATTGCTTTCATCCATAGGGCGTTACAGACATTTGTCCAGATAGCCTCAGGTGAAGGATGGGATACAATCTTAACTCAAAGAGCATCAATCTGGAGTGCCGCATTCAACATGATTGCTGATTTCCCTTTTTTTGGCATCGGGCCGGACATGTGGTCTCAATATATACCCGAATACGCCCGATCATCTTATTTCTATAGGGACATATTAGGAAACCTTGTCAGATATTATGAACACGACCCGCATAATCTTTATTTATTGGTTTATCTAAACTACGGCATGTTAGGTTTCTTATTTTATATTCTCATATTATACAGGACTTTCAGAACCGGCCTTTCAAGCATGGCAAAAAGCATGTCAGGTTCTGAGAGAAATATTGCGGAGGCTTTGATAATATCTTTGTCAATGTGGGCGGTTTCAGGGCTTTTTACCATGAGATTCTTTAGTAACTCAGACATTTTGTTTGCACTTCTTTTCTGGTCTATCGTTGCTGCCATACTGAAACTTCATATACAATCAGATTATAAGACTGCATGATGTTTTTTAAGAACCTCTATAACTACAGGGAACTGCTGCTGCAATTGGCTGCAAGGCAGATAAAAACACGGTATAAGCAGTCGGTATTGGGTATTCTTTGGGCAATTCTGAACCCACTTTTCATGATGGTTATATTTACTGTTATATTTTCGTACTTCATAAAAATCCCGAGCGATGGTATTCCTTACCCGCTGTTTTCATTCTGTGCCCTGATCTCATGGCAATTCTTTTCAGGCGCGGTCTCGTCAGCAACTTCAAGTCTTGTCGGTAATTCAAGCCTTGTTCAGCAGATCTATTTTCCCAGAGAGATATTTCCCGTTACCTCGATTATCGCCTCATTTGTAGATTTTCTGATAGCTTCCTCCATTTTCGTACTCCTGTTGGTCTTCTACAAGGTTCATATAACCCCATATGCATTTATTGCAATTTTACTGATTATACTTCAATGCTTCTTAATAGCGGGTATTTCATTCCTCGGCTCAGCATTGAATGTATTTTATAGAGATGTAGGTTTTGCACTCAACTTTCTCCTCCAGATATGGATGTATGCAACACCTGTTATCTACCCGCTCAGCGTCGTTCCTGAAAAACTGCTCCCTTTCTATTTAATGAATCCCATGGTGGGCATCATAGACGGCTATAGAAGGGTCATAATTCAGGGTATCCCGCCAAACTGGAACTATATGGGCATATCAGCAATCGTCACGCTCATTGTCCTCTTTTTTTCTTACTGGTATTTCAAAAAAATGGAGTCCAAATTCGCAGATGTGATTTAATAGAGAAAGGTGAACAAAGATATTTTGAATTGTGAATTTTCAATTTCGAATTTATAAACCAAAGTGGATAAAGCCGAGCTCGAAACAAGAACGAAATATTTTGCAATCAGAATCATTCAATTTGTGACTGGGTTACCTAAGAGCAAGGTTACAGACGTAGTAGGATATCAATTGTTAAAGTCGGGAACATCAATTGGGGCAAACTACCGCGAAGCTAATCGAGCAGTATCGCGTCCAGATTTTGTGAACAAGATTGGAATAGTTGAAAAAGAAGCTGCAGAAACTCAATATTGGCTGGAATTATGCGAGAAAGCTACAGTTGGTAATTCCTCTGACCGGCAATGGCTTCTCAATGAGGCGACCGAACTTCTTGCCATATTTTCCTCTATCGGTAAAACCAGCAAGAAACGTCGATGAATCGTTAAATCTGCAAGTCGAAATTGTAAATTAGAAATTCCCTCGATTTTGTACATTAAATTCTAAATTCGAAATTCTAAATCCGCAATTACCTGTTATGTCCGACATCGTCATCCAATTCAAAAACGTCTCCAAATCCTACAACATCCGTCAGCGCGGGTACGGCTCTCTCCGCGAAGAGATATCCCGTTCCCTCAAGTCCCTTCTCTCTGGGAGACATGCAATTCAAAATTCAAAATTCAAAATTCAAAACTGCAGTACAAGTAGTCCCAGCAGTATCCTCTGGGCCTTAAAGGACGTCTCGTTTTCTGTAAAAAGAGGTGAAGCCGTTGGTATAATTGGCGCCAACGGTTCAGGAAAAACAACCACATTACGCCTATTGTCCAGGGTGACTGCCCCGACAGAAGGCAGTATAGATATCTTAGGCAGGGTTGCCCCGCTCATCCAGGTTGGCGCCGGTTTCCATCCGGAACTTACCGGGAGGGAAAATGTGTATCTGAATGCGACTATAATGGGGCTTGCCAAAAAAGATATTGATAAGAAATACGATGACATTGTCTCATTTGCCGAATTGGATGGCTTCATGGATACGCCGGTAAAAAGATATTCCTCCGGTATGTATGTCAGGCTGGGATTTGCGGTAGTAGCAAATATTGATCCCGATATTTTTCTGATTGATGAAATATTGTCAGTCGGTGATTTGAATTTTCAGAGAAAATGTCTCGATACGATGGGCAGGATTCGTAAAAGCAACAAAAGTATTGTTTTTGTCTCTCATAATATTTCCGCAGTGCGAGGGTTGTGCGACAGGGTAATCTGGTTAAACAAAGGCGTTATTGAGCAGGAAGGTGATCCGGATGATGTAATAAATGCATACGTATCGTATATGACCTCAAAATCAACTTTTATCAACGATACATCATACGTGGGCGGAAAAACCCGGTGGGGAACCGGGGAGGTACGATTTACAGCCGTAGAAGTGTTGAATTCAGAAGGCGTCAGGTCAAATAGATTCCAACCCGGAGATAAAATAGTAGTGAAGTTGGAATATGAAGCTGATAAGAAAATATATTCACCTACTTTCTGGGTGGGTTTAATGAATAAGGATGAGATAAAGGTGTTCGGCACATATTATAATAAAAACAGGGTTGGCGAATACTCTATCGATAACAGAGGGTCGTTAAGCTGCGTGATAGATTCTCTCCCGATGCGCCCGGGTGTTTATTATGTCATGGCAGGAATATATGGAGAATTTGGAGACCTTGCTATTGACAGAATTGGGAGAGCGGCAGAGTTTGAAATTGAACCTATGAATGGAAATGATTATGACAATTACAATGGCTATGGAGCAGACGGCGCTGTAAATTTGTCACATCAGTGGAACAACTTTGATAACATCTAAAACTCGCCAATTATTCGTGTTATCGCTGTTATTACGATGAGATATGATTTCTTAGCCTCACCGGTTTCTAAAAAGACATCACACAAAATCAAACACTTATATAGGCATTGGCCAGTTTTAGTTTAAAGATTAAGAATATTGTCGGTCGTGCAACGTGCGATGGATTATGGGATAATCAAATGGATAGGGGGTAGAATTAAAGTGATCCCACAGAATTTTGTACTTTTGGCAGCTGGTCGGGGCAGTCGCTTAGCACAGCTCACTACCCAGACGCATAAGGCCTTGTTGCCGATAGCGGGGAAGCCTGCATTGCAATATCTTCTGGATCATCTGATGATTTTGAAAAAACATGATATTGTTGTTGTCACCGGTTATCGAAGTGATGATATTAATTTATTCCTAAAAGCTAAGTATGGAAATGCAATTAAAACGGTATTCAACCAGCGTTATGAGTCAGATACTAACATCCTTTCAGTAGATTTAGGTATCGATGCTTTGCTGTGCCGTGATGCAGGTTACATGATTATTGAAACCGATATCATCCTTGAACCGGCAGGTTGGCAATGTTTGATAGGACCACGACAATCCTCAATATCAGAATGGGCAACAATTGGGAAATATAGTACGAATTTAACTGGTGCGGCTTTGAAAACTGACGAAACTGGCCGAGTTACAGATATTGTTTATGCACCAAAGTACGACAAACAATTCGATGGCTGGAAAAAATTGCTCGGAACCCTTTATGTTGGAGCAAACGAAGTAGCCTTGGATATCGCGGTGCGGAAAGAAGCGATACAGCGTTCAATTGCACAATTCTACTTGATGCCGTGGATAGAAAATATTAATAAGTTTCCCTGCCAAGAGCTCGATTTGAGTAACTATTATGCGGCTTCGTTTAACGATATTGAAGCGTATAAAAAAGCAGATAAAGGATATGAACGGGCTGTTCAAAGAGAAAAGGAGTAACATCGTGGGTGTTCCGGTGATCGAATTGGTTGATGTGGGTAGTTTACGGCATATCGAAGGGTTTAGTCGCCGGCGTGTTGAATGGCTTAGGGAAAAGATATTGAAAGAAGAATTTTGGGTTAAACCAATCGCAATAGATGCCCATAACTTTTTGGTACTCGATGGCCAACATCGCATGGAAGTGGCACTTGCGTTGGAGTTGAAGAAGGTTCCGGCAGTAAAATATGAGTATGCGAGAGTCGAAGTGTGGAGCCTTCGCAAAAAATACCAGTTTGACTGGCAGTTAGTTACGGAGCGAGCGCTCGTTGGGGATATTTATCCTTATAAGACGGTGAAACATCGATTCCCGGAACCGTTACCGTTATGTCAATATTCGTTGGAGGAGTTAAAAAGATGAGAAAAGTTTCTCGTGCTATTATCCTTGCGGCTGGTCGCGGGCATCAGGTTGATGGCGTAAGTAAGATCCTTATTAAACATCCGGTAACTGGAATGACAATCTTAGATCATGCGATATTAGCCTTTCACGGAAAGAAGATAACTGTCGTAGTTGGGTTCCGGGCAATACAAATCATGCAGCAATATCCACAGTTGGATTATGTCATCAATCATGAATGGGCGCTTTCCAACAATGCTATGAGTCTTGGTTTGGCCTTGGACAACGAGCCATCCTATGTAATATCCGGCGACATCTTCATCGACAGTCCGTTGATTAGCGAGCTCGATGAATGTGGACCAAACATAGCGCTGACCGAGCAGCGGGAGAATCGTACATTGACGGCTATTCATTGTATTCTGCGTGAAGACAACACTGTCGCAGAAGTTTACCAAGGCGCAGTACGCGATATGAGTCATCCGGAAGCTATTGGTCTTTTTAAAATAAGTGATGAGGCGTTGCTGAAAAATTGGAAACAGTTATGTGTTAGACACGGCAATCTTTTTGTTGCACAGACCCTTCCTTGTGATGGAAAGCCAATTGATTCAGTGCCGGTAAAAAATCATGCCTTTGTGGAAATTAATACGCCTGCTGATTATCTGCGATTTATACAGAAGACTCGATCAAAATGATAAGATCCTTAACCATTGGCATTCCTGTAGGTACGAAGTCACAGTCTAAAATTGAAGCTGCTTCTAAGCGAATGCTTCAGATTTCCGGCGAGTTACTTCGTGAGGTGCAATTGACACCACGGACTATTCGATATACTCTTCCACCTATTGGCATTGAAGGAGAGAACGAAGGTCTGATTCTTTCTATGATTAAGTTCGTTGACGGCTTGGCCACGGAGACTAATGTGAGGTGGTTCTGTTTACCACTAGATTTTATCACGGGTGGTTCAAGACGCGAGCGATTAAGTGTTGCCATCGATATTATCAGCCGCTTTCCCAAACTGTTCTTGAATCTGATGGTTGCCAATACAGAGAGACTATCTCTCCCTGCAATTAACGACGTCGCCGTGCTCATCAGTCGAATTTCAAAGAGAAGTAATAATGGGTTCGATAACTTTCGCGTCGGCACATCTTGCGGCTGTCCACCCAATGCACCTTTTTTCCCTTTCTCCCGTCATGAAGGTGGCGAGGTTGCGTTCAGCTTTGCACTTGAGACCACCGGTGTCGCACTTGCAGTTGCAAATGAATTGGGGCCGTATCCAAACATAGACAGCTATCGCGATAACCTTGTAGCCCGGCTTGCACCTATTTTATTTGATATTCAGCGATTAGGAGAGCGGATCGCAAAGGATTCTGGTTGTGAGTTTCGCGGCATTGATGCCTCATTTTCACCATTCCCCGATGGGCATATGTCAGTTGCAACGCTTGTGGAAAGGTTGAGTGGCGCACCAGTGGGGAGTCATGGCAGTGTATTTATTACCGCTATTTTAACTGATGTTATTCGAGCAGCGCTGCTGAAAAGCGGCGCACTTCCAGTAGGATTCAATGGTGTCATGTACTCACTGCTCGAGGACAATGGTCTTGCATCCGCCAATAGCAGGCGCTTGATAAGTTTGGATGGACTCGTTGCCTTGGCATCCGTTTGTGCTTGTGGTGTTGACATGGTTCCCGTGCCTGGTAATAGTTTTCCTGAGGAACTTGCTGCTGTGATGATAGATATTGCTGCGATGTCTCTTTCGTTGAAAAAACCGCTTGGCATCCGTTTGTTGCCGATTCCGGGGCGGTCAAACAACGAACTTACACAGTTCAATCTTGATTTTCTTTGTGATAGCCGTGTAATGGGACTTAGCGCCACTGATCGCAGTTTGGAAAGTGCTGCTCATGCCTTTGGAATGTTGGCACCGTCAAGGCTCATTCCAACAAAAAAAACGTTTAAATGGAGGTCCAAAATATAGATGATTGAAAAAGACAAAGTGAAACGATTTTGGGATGCACGTGCACAAACTTATGATTCATTGCCTTTTGAGAGCATCGCTAATTTAGAACAAGATGCTGATAACCTCGAATTAAAAATTCGTTTGGAAACAGAGAAAGTTTTTGCTTGGCTTCCACAGATCAAAGACCGAAACATTCTCGACTTGGGCGCTGGGGTTGGACAATGGTCATTTCGATTTGTCGATTATGGCGCAAAATCAATTGTAGCTGTAGAATATTCCGAGCCGTTAAGCGAGATTGGTCGACTGGAAGCGCTATGTCGTGGTGTCCAGAATATAGAGTTTGTGGTATCACCAGCGGAGGATTACATTGCGGACCGATCATTCGATATTATCTTTATATCGGGTTTGTTTGTTTACATGAACGACGACCAGGCAGCTAAATTGATGGCCAACTTTATTCAGGCATGTCATGCTGAAACGATAATTCTTCTGCGGGATGGAACGGGAATTGAGGGGCGATACGAAATCAACGACAGATTTTCGGAGCATCTAAATGTCCATTATTCGGCAACATATCGTAGTCGAAATGAATATCTTGAGATGTTCAATAAGGCCGGGCTCTCTCGTATTAAGGATGAGAATATGTTCGATGAGAGTTGTTCATTAAACAAATACCCTGAAACACGCCTGCGGGTATATCTCTTCAAGGTCAAATAAAACAATGCCTGTTATTAAACCAAGTGGTGGTGAAGTAGATTGGCCCGAGAATGAAGGTGTGCTTGGAATTGTCGGCGTCGCACCTTGGGCAACAATAGATTTCTGCAAAGTGCTGTATGAGCGAATCCGAGCAACGAGAGACTGGCATTACCCTCGTGTGATTGCGGATATCAATACAAAATTGCCGAGCCGTGGCCGACATCTGCAGCTTGGAGAAATAGACCCATCCCCAGCTATTGCTGCGACCATAAGAGAGTTATACGCGCAAGGTGCAACTGTGGTCGTTGTTCCGTGCAATACAGCACATATTTTGTATGAAAGATGGTCTAAGGATTCACCCGTCCCGCTACCCCACATTGTGCGTGAAACGCTGGCGCTGGCAGAGCGTGCCGGTATCAAGAGTTTTACGCCTTTCACTTCCGCTTCCCTTGCATTACATGATCTCTATGGAAAATTAGCGGGAGAATTCAGCCTTCAGTGTCGTCGGCTGAACGCAGATGAACAAATGATGGTTTCGAGCATGATTGAAGATGTAAAAATACGCGGTGCAATTACCAATGCTAATCTCATTAAGTTTGATGAGTTGATCACACGGCTGTGGGCAGGTGGTGTTGAGGCGGCTATCTTGGGATGCACCGAACTTTCGTCCTTGCTGGACCGAAGCAAGAAGGATGGTCTTAAGGCGTTCGACTCCAATATCGCACTCGCACAGGCGGCGCTTAAAGAGCTCCACTTGTCACGACATTTGCTCGATCCTGATGAGATTTTTTTAAAACGGGGCATTCGTTAAATGGAGCAGCGATGAACGCTTTTGTTTGTATGGTACCATTGCACTACTACGTTTTTAGAAGCATTTACGAATCCCTGGAGGATTCAGTTTTTTTAATCCCCCCCCAAACGGATAAGCCAATAGTTGAATATGGTGGCGGTATGAGTTCGAGGGGCCTTTATGATTATGTGTATTCTTTCTTGAAACAGAAACATGTAAATGTTGTGGATTATGGACCTGCTGATATAGATAATTTTGCGGATTTTATTAAAAAAAATGTTCGTAATATCATATGTCCGCATATGTTTACCGGCGTCCATTTATTAGATAACGTAAGAATTTTTAAAATTGTCTATGGTATTCCCCGAAATATACAGGCGCAGTTTAAATATGAACTCAACTATTTAATGGATTTCATCATAGCTTTCGGAGAGGAAGCGTCAGAGAGATATAAGAGCAGGGGGTATGATAACATATTTTATGCAGGCAACCCGATGTTTGATGATTGGTTTAACGACAACATTGATGAAGTTCTGTTGGAGCAAATCGAGACAAGATTAGATCACGGCAAGCCGACACTGCTATACTTGCCAACGTGGAACACGTATTCTTCAATAAACACCTTCGCAGATGAAGTGCTCGGCTTAAGTAACGATTATAATATCATTATCAAGCTGCATCATTGTACGTTTAATGGGGAAATCGATAGACTTTGCAAATTCATGTCCTATCCCGAGATTAATGTTTTTGGGGACTATATGGACCCATTAGTTCTTTACAGGCTAAGTGATTTGGTTTTAACGGACGGATTAAGTGGCTCAACATTTGATGCGTTACTTTTAGGCAAACCAACGATTATGCTTGGTTCCTCTGTTGAGGAATATGGTATTGATATTTTTGAGAATGAGATTTTATCATCCGATAATAGAGGCCAAAGATTAGTGGAAACCGTAACCATCCCCAAAGATCTTCCTCGCGCAATACAAAACAATCTTGGGAAACGGATACAGTTGAATGAGGAATTAGAAAGACAACTGTTTTTTAAAACAGACGGGAAGTCAGGAGAACGCATAGCGAAAATTGTTGTTGAGACCGACGATCGCCCGGTAACGCCATTACTGGAAAAGTACGACAAAGCATTAAAGTTAGTCTCTGACATAAAGCAGCGGGGTATTATCGAAGGGAGCAAAAATGACTTTTTACAACATTGCTACCCGGAACAGACAAAAAAACTAGGCATAATTTCAAGAATATCTCACCGTTTATTCAGAAACTGATATTAAATCCAAGCCATCGTGAAGTCTGGCATAACTGAGTATCCATACTTTCGGCAAAAGTAGAATTCCCCTGCTATATTCCATAAAATGATATGTCTCTTTCATTGAAATGATAATAAACCGATGTGATGAACATAAAATGACTTCAAGAGCACGGTTAAAGATTTTTCTTTTTTTGATTATCTTTTTTTTGATTATGTACACTTCTGTAGAGATATGTTCTTGGATTTTAATAGAATATTATTTAATCCCTTACAATAAAATAAAAATCATAACTGCATCAAAGATAAACGATGGCATAGCTAACTTTACAAAAGGTAATTTTCTATACGATTTCGATCCGGTTCTTGGCTGGATCATGGTGCCTTATAGTTCAAAGATATATGAGGATTGGAGTTATCATATTGATCATAATGGAGCGCGATCGAATAACAGTTCAAAGAACATGGCATATATTTCAACCTATGGCGATTCTTTTACTTTTTGTAATCAAGTTTGTGATGATGAAACATGGCAATATTATTTGTCTGATATGACGAAGACAAGAGTTTACAATTTTGGAGTTAGTGGTTACGGGACAGATCAAGCATTACTGAAAATTGAAAGGCAATATGGTGATAGCCCCACAAAAATAGTCATACTTGGAATTTTAAGTGAGAATTTGGGTCGCAATGTTAACCGTTATCGAGCAGTCTATTATATGGGACGCTATGGAGTCGACCTTTGGGGTTCCACTAAGCCTATGTTTTTTCCTGCTAAGGACAACGAATATGTACTTCTTGAAAATCCAGTGAAGAAACCAGAAGATTTGTATAGGCTTAAAAATAGTGATTTTGTATCACAAATATGCGAAAAGTATGATTACTGGTATCCTTATTATAATTCCATTCCAAAATTCAAGTTTCCCTTCTTCTGGGCACTAGTGAAGGCCAATTTTATCAAGAAATCACCTCCCTTCGTAGTTTTAGACTACGATACTAAAGTTGCCGTTATTAATAAGAGTGGAATTGAAACAACAAAGCACATAATAAGAAGGTTCATAGATTATTCGAAAGAAAAACAGTTTATTCCGATAGTTCTTTTTTTTCCGACTAATCAGGATTTAAAGACTTATTATGAGTTTAACATTCATAACTTGAGCCAACTAAAAGATGCAATCGATTTTAAAGATTTGATTGTTATTGATATTTTCGATATTTTTCGTGAAACGCTAATAAAGAAGAAAATTAACGGTGAATATTTATACATGGATGGAACTCATATAAGTCCTCAAGGTAACCATATTATTGCCAGAGCTATTTATAATGCTCTCCAAGAAAATAATCTTTTAAACTAAAAAAATGAAAGTAATTACAAAATGGATTTTTTGCCTTGCTGTGGTGATTATTGCAATTTTCGTATTTTCTGAGAGCGCACTTTCAAAGGTAATTGTATGTTTCAGGTACGACTATGTATCTAATACTTCAGATCCGGTTGTTGATAATATGGTTATGAATGTATTCATGGAAAGAAACATACCCTTAACGGTTGCGATAATCCCCTTTGAGAGGGACATTAAGACCCACAGACCGATTCCTTTTGAAATAAAGGAAAAGACTGCGTTGAAAAAAGCTTCTGATGCGGGAATTGTAGAAATTGCTTTGCACGGTTTCCTGGATGAGGCAATAGCCTTTAATAAAAGCGGAGTAAAATTGGAGTATTCATTTATTCTAGCATCCGAGCAAAAGAAAGAAATATTACATGGGAAGCAGGAATTAGAGAGTATTTTTAAAAAGAATGTAAAGATCTTTGTTTCCTCTAAAGAGTACGATCGAAACGCATTGGCGGCCTTAGAAGAAGCGGGCATAGAAATATTGTTGGCCAATAGAAATGGCGTAATTTCAAGAGATTCAAAGTTGAAGTTTCTACCTTCAACATGCACTACGATAGATCTGATCAAAACTGTCAAAGAAGCAAAGAAGTACAATTTCTTAAATCCGATAGTGATTAATGTATTTAATCGATACGAGTTTATGGAATCAGATGTAGTCGATTATGACATAAAAAAAAGATCGATGTCAGCGTTTAAATTGATTCTGAATGAACTAAAAAAGCAAGATGATGTTGAAATTATGAATATAGGTGGCGTTGCAAAGCAATATCCTTATACTACAGAAAGCCTGATGGCTCGAAACAAGCTCTATACCACTCTGTTTTTACCACAATTATTCTTGCCCCTTCCTTTCTTTAACCCCAAAGCCATGATTCCTTCTGATAAGCTTTACTATTTAGAAGCAGACAAGGCAATTTCAATAAAAAAAATCGCGAAATTGAAAGTAAATTTTGTCAATGCCCTCTCCTTTTTGTCTTTTGTTTTGGTAGGATTTCTAATCTTTCGATTCCTGATATTGAAAGTAATCTTAAGGAAATTACTTAAAATAAACATTTATCGAATAACATCTGTTTCATTGTTTGCCCTTGCAATGCTTTACTCGATTAGAAACGGGAGGCTTGAGTCTATAGCTGGAATAATCGTAGCCTTTTTTGTCGGCCTTTTATCCGGGGAATTAGTACGGTTTAACTGCGATACTAAAAAAACTGATTACTGAAATATTACGGTCACACTTTATAAGTAAGTAGGAAAAATATTCGTTTTTATCTGTGAATCTATCCATGGCCACTTTGAAGAAATTAAGAATATTGTGCATTGGATGGGCAAGTAGCATCCATGTAGAAAGGATGATGACCTGGATGGCAAGTAGGGGTCATGAGGTCTCGATACTAACAGATATACCCAAAGAAATACCTAGCGTTACAGTATATGACCTCCGGAGAAAACCTGACCTGAGGCCGCGCCTCGAGAGATATAAAGACGCTTATTCCAACGTACACTGGAAATGGCTCTTCAAACTGAATGAAATTATTCGTATTAGAAAAATTGTTAAGGAAATAAAGCCTGACATTGTTCATTCGTTTACCCTTTGGTACCCTGGATATCTTGGTGTTTATCTGAGTTTTCATCCTTATATGGTCACGGTTTTTAATGGTGACGTTTTGTGGAAACAAGAACATATAGATTTTTATACAAAGATAAGGACAAAATACGCAATAAAGAAGGCCGACTTAATAACTGGTGAGTCTCAGGCTTTGATAGATGCATGTGTGGTGCACGGTGCTGATAAAAGCAAAGTTCATGTTACGCGCAATGGAGGGGTTGACTTAAGAGTGTTTAATCCAAACGGAAACAAGGCAGAAATTCGCCGTATGTTAAACCTTCAGGCAGACTCGAAGATTGTCTTAAGTCCTCGAAACACCGGTTTGTTCTACAATCTGGACAAGATCGTAAAGGCCATACCAAAGGTAAGAAAGTCTGTTGATGACATCGTTTTTGTCTTTATCTGGCATTCGCCTGCAGAAAAGGGAAATGAGTTACTTGGTTTGGCATCGAATCTGGGTGTGAAGGATGCAGTGAAAATAGTAGGTTATGTCAATCATGATGTAGTTGCACTGTACCATAGGGCTGCGGATGTAATGGTTTCAATCTCCGATAGGGATTCGGGACCGATGGCCTTGCAGGAGGCGATGGCATGCGGGGATGTCCCGGTGATAAGCGATTTGCCTTCTGTAAGAGAGTGGATACAAGATGGCTGGAATGGATTATTGGTTGACATGAACAATGTTGATCAGGTTGCAGATTCCATTATTACACTGTTGGAAAATGATGAAATGAGGAAATCCTTTGCTGAAAGAAATTTGCAATTGATACAGGAAAAAGGCGACCAGGAATACTGGATGGGTAAAATGGAAGAGTTGTATTATTCTTTGGTGAAAGGTGGAAAAGACAGGCAAGGGGCAAGGGGATCAGGAAATGGTAAAAGTCAGAACTAATGGAAATATCGAATCGCTGATTAACCAAAACTGTCTTTAAATCAAAAAAGTGGGGTTTGAATATGAGAATTATAAGAATAACAGCAAGATTAACTAATTTAGAAAAAACAGGAGAGCCATACGAAGCAGATTTTTTAGTTGATACGGGAGCTATTGATTGTATGGCCCCTGAGTCTGAATTAATTAAAGCAGGTATAAAGGTTGAGGGAAAAGAAGTATATGAATTAGCCAATGGGCAGTCTGTAGAATACAAATTTGGATTTGCAAGAGTTTCATTCATGGGATCGGAAACAGTAACACAAGTAATATTTGGATCTGAAGATTCAGAGCCAATCCTCGGTGTAGTGGCATTAGAAAATACAGGCATAGGAGTTGACCCTGTTACAAGAACCCTCAAAAGAATGGCTGCAAAACCGTTGAAGTCCTTTACGACGGCAGGCTGATAATGGAAGCAGTAAGAGATATAATAGGCGATTCATCCAAGGGAAATGTAACCACAGATATAAATCTGATGTACACAGATGAATACAATGCGATAGTTTGCCCTGTGTCCTGCATTGTGATAAGCCGTCAATACAGTCCACACTCCATGCCCCTTCGGGGCACAAGTAAATTTTTAAGAAACATCTCCTCTCTGCGAACTCTGCGTCTCGAAGTAGCGTAAGCGACTGGGCGAGAGGAAAGAATTTAGAAGTAAATGTTTTTCAACTCATACGATTCAATCCCGACTGAGGAGGGACAACTCAACACACAACACTGCTTTTAAAAAGGGGAAATGAATGAGCCATAATTGAAAGATGAGGAAGTAACGAAGATTATAAATGTAATTAGTGGTAATTCATGGTAATTATTTTGGGGGTAACATATGAAAAAAGACCATCTTGAAATGATACTGGAAGATATTAAAGAGAAGTTTGACCTTGTCCTTGAGGGCCACGAAGTACTCCACAGGGAAATTCAAGATACCAGGCAGGAGCTTCGTGAAGAGATCGGCCTGGTGAATGGCAAGGTTGATGCCCTCAACCACAAGATTGATTCCGTGGATAAGAAACTCTCAGATAAGATTGATTCCGTGGATAAGAAACTCTCAGATAAGATTGATGATGTGGAAAAATCCCTCAAACAGGAGATCAGGGCAGTAGCTGACGATCTTGCCGCCCACCGTGCTGACACTGAATCACACGGGAAAGGTTACAAGGTTTCCGACAGTTAAAAAAAGCAGTTTTTGCCACAGATAAGATCGGATATAAATCTGATGAATGAGAGATGTATTGGTTTTGGTCAGAATTATGGATACCCCGCAAATTCTGCCCAAACAGCTCACCCTTCGGGTAACTGTAATATCCATTCAACAATAGCGCCTAAGGCGCTACGGAAGGTGTTGGTCATCTGAGAGTAACAAATTGAAATTACTTGGACAAAACTCAAGACCGCTTTTATGGCGTGGCCCGACACCAAGTAATAATCACGACCCAATCAAAACAACCAACAACCAATTTTTTCTTGAAACATGCTATACTATAATAAGATTAATAAATGGAGGTGCAAATGATCAGGGCGAGTTTTGTGGTGAAACTTAACGATCTTGATTCAAGCCTCATTGAAAAGCTGAGGAGTGTATTTAAAAACGATAATGTTGTTGAGATTAATATATCGGACAGTCTTGATGAAACAGAATACTTAATGTCAACTCCAGCAAATCGTGAATCCCTTGAAAGATCGTTGGAACAGCTCAAAAGACGGGAATTCGTATCGATTTCTGCCGGTGAACTATAAGGCATGATCAACTTCACAAAAGAGGCATGGGAGCAGTACACATACTGGCAAAATGTCGATAAAACCATGGTTAATAAAATTAATAATCTCATAAAAGACTGCACGAGAAGCCCCTTTAAAGGAATCGGAAAACCGGAGCCGCTAACAAAAAACCTCTCCGGGTTCTGGTCAAGAAGGATTGACGATGAACATAGACTTGTGTACAAATACGAAAATGGAGATTTGTTTATTATATCATGCCGGTTCCATTATTGATGTGTTAGTCGGCTCGCTTTTTTGACCCTTTCTTTAAAGGTGCCTTTTGTGCCTTGGTCCGACCCCAATTGTTAATACACATTTTACCCGCAAGGGTGTGCGGGTTTGCCCTTTAATCCCTAATCCAGCTACCATCTGTGGCTGAATAATAAGTTATCAATGAACGCTATTAACGCAAAAAAATGCAAAACTGTATTTCATAAACCAGGGAGGTAAAATATGAGCGGTACAACTTTAGATAGATTGTTGGATGACTTTAAGGAATTGCCCATAGATGACAAAGAATACGCTCTTAATATTATAACCAAACAGTTTATAGAGACAAAGAGATTGGCAATTGCAAAAAGAGCAAAGGAAGCAATGTCAAATTTGAAAAAAGGAGCAGTGAAAGCAGGAACCGTGAAGGATTTATATAAGGAACTGGAAAGTGATTGAGCTTACCTGGGATCAGGGCTTTAAAAGAATTTACAAAAAGAAAGTTAAAAATAATCAGGAACTTAAAGAGAGATTCTGGGATGCTGTTGAGCTATTTTCAAAGGAACCTTTCAATCACAGCCTGAGAACCCATAAGTTGACGGGAAAGCTTGATGGTTTTTTGGGCTTTCAGTGTAGCATTTGATTGTAGAGTCATTTTTAAGTTTTTAAACAAGAATGAAGTTTTGTTGGTAGACATAGGTGGCCATGATGAAGTGTACTAAGAAAATATCATCCGTTCTTGTACATCATCTCTCACAGAGACCACAGATAAAAGAAATTGCGGATTGCGAAATGCGGATTTAAATACAAAACTTGAAGTGCATGAAAAAGAATCTAAGGCCTTGTCTCTCACAGAGTACGCAGAGTTCGCAGAGAAAGATGAGATATAATGGTGGACAGAATTCAGAGACAGACGAATTCTGTCCACACTCCATGCCCTTACAGGGCAGAAGTAAATTAAATCTCAAACCAACATTTAAAACCATGTTTCTCAACGGTGAGCGCACCCAAATAAATGACGCTGATAGAAGTAAATTTTACCCGCAGGATGTGCGGGTTTGCTGGAATGAATCTTTCTCCTCATTCCAGCAAAGATATCTCCTCTCAGTTTACCCCGTGTAACGCATTTGCTACTCTATTGCACTGGGGTGCCCTCTGCGGACTCGAGTGATCCCGTCGATGACGGGAGAACGGGCGAGAGGAAAATGATTTAAAATCTTTATCTCTCACAGAGCACACAGAGTTAAAGTATCTTCTGGTAACTATCCATTCAACAATAGCACCGAAGGCGCTGATTGTTTTACCTGATTTGCCGCTCTATCTCAAATCAGGTAAAGAAAAATAACATCCGCATTCATCCGCAGTTATCTGTGGCTAAAAAAAGCATTTATCACCTTGGTCAAGACCTGCTTCGCATGGTTTAGCAGGGCGTTATAAATAAATTCTAAATTCTCATTTCTAAATTCTAAATTGTACCCGATTAACGAAATGAAATCACAAAAGATAATGCATATAGTCGGTGCGCGACCCAATTTTATGAAAGTTGCTCCCATCATGAGAGAGATGCGCAAATATCCCGACAGGTTCACCCAAATCCTCGTTCATACCGGTCAGCACTATGATGAAAGCATGTCGGAGGTATTCTTTTCTGATCTGGATCTGCCCAAGCCAGATATTAATTTGGGGGTCGGGTCAGGCACCCATGCGTATCAAACAGCGCAGATCATGCTCCGATTCGAATCAGTGCTGCTTGAAAATAGACCCGACTGGGTGGTTGTGGTAGGTGATGTGAACTCAACGATTGCCTGTGCGCTGGTATGCAGTAAACTCGGAATTCGTGTTGCCCATGTGGAGGCGGGTTTACGTTCTTTCGATAGAACCATGCCTGAAGAGATAAATCGTATTCTGACGGATCAGATTTCAGATGTTTTGTTCACAACAGAAGAAAGTGCCAATGAAAACCTGTTGCGGGAAGGCATTCCAAAAGAGAAAATCTACTTTGTCGGTAATGTTATGATCGATACGCTGGTTCATTTGTTACCGAAAACTGACAACCGGCTAATTCTGAAAGAACTTGGTTTGCTGAAAAGTGATGGCCAGGCTGAAACGAGAAGCTACATGCTTGTAACAATGCATCGCCCTTCAAATGTGGACAACAGTGAAACGCTAAAGGAAATTATAGGTACTTTGATTGAATTGAGTAAGCATATGCCGGTTATCTTTCCTGTTCATCCCCGCACCAGGGGACAAATAGCTGATATGGATTTACAAACATCGACCTCTCTCATTTTTTTAGACCCGCTTGGATATCTCGATTTCTTGACCCTTATGCGGCATGCGAAATTGGTGTTAACCGACTCTGGCGGTATTCAAGAGGAAACCACTTACCTTGGCGTGCCGTGTCTGACAGTGCGACCAAATACCGAACGACCGGTGACTATCTCCAAGGGCACAAATAGATTGGTGGAAAATGACAGCAGGCAAATAATAGAAGCTGTAAAAGATACAATGGACAATTTGTCCAAGGGAAGCATGAGAAGGAGCATCCCTGAACTATGGGATGGCAGGGCATCTCAGCGAATTGTAGAGATCTTGGCAAACTTAGCGATAGGAGAATGAGTTAAATGTTGCAGTTGGTGAAGAAGATAATTCGAGAAAAAGCAATTGATTCATTAAAATCAAGAGGCTATTTTGTCGCAAGACCTCATTTTTACAACCCCATTCCAGATAAAGAGTATATTAATGGGCAAGGCTATTGGAAACAGCCATATCCTTGTCACGGCATAGAATTTAACGATACGGCACAACTAAGTTTATTGGAGGAAATATCATCTTTTGCAAATGAGATTAATGAATTACCCGAAGATGTTCTTAACCCCCAGAAGAATCAGAGTTTTCTTGATATGGATCTGGAGTTTTTGTATGGTATGATCCGATTAATAAAACCGAAAAAGTTCATTGAGATTGGCGCTGGGTGGTCTACGCTGGTCTCTTTGCATGCTATTGAAAAGAATAAAAAAGAGGATATGGATGTACGCATACGATAATAGAGCCATATCCTAATCGTTCTCTCTTACATTTTATTAATAATGCAGATTGTTATATTCAAAAAACAGGTTCAAGAAATATCGCCTGATTTATTTGTTGGTTTGGGTCAAAATGACATTTTATTTATCGACACAAGCCATGTTGCAAAGTATGGAAGTGATGTAAACTATCTTTATTTTCATATACTTCCTTTGATCGGATCGGGTTGCTGCGTCCATATTCATGATATTTTTCTTCCAAATGATTATTTTCATGATTGGGTTGTTAAAAATGATCTTTTTTGGACCGAACAATATGTTGTTACCGCTTTTTTGATGTATAACCAAGAGTTCACAGTAAAGCTTGCAGCCCAGTATCTAAGCCGAAAGTACCGCAGCAAGCTTAATAACCTATTCCCACGGTTTAAACCATCTTTTTCACCGGGCAGCCTTTGGATCCAAAGAAAATAATAATAATGAATTTCACTACCCAGGTAAACAAAAGTAATAATGATATAAATCTAAACAACTTTAAAGAGGTGAGTCAAATGGAAACAAACAGAATAAAAAGGATTCTTGTTACGGGAAGTAAAGGTACTCTTGGAGTTCCTCTTGTTGCGGAGCTGAAAAAGCGGGGTCACGAAGTGTGGCAGTGCGACCTGCAGCATCAGCGGGACGAAAACTATATTCGAGCAGACGTATCAAACCACCGTCAGTTGGAAAGAGTTTTCGAGGCAAATCAATACGACTATGTGTATCACCTTGCCGCTGAATTCGGACGTATCAATGGAGAGGAATATTACGATACATTGTGGGAGACAAATGTAATAGGGACCAGGAATATCCTTGAGTGGCAAAAAAGAAAAGGTTTCAGGCTCATATTCGCCAGTTCCTCGGAGATATATGGGGATAAACACGAGGAAATTCTTTCGGAGGATATTCCTCTCAATAAATCCATCATTCAGCATAACGATTATGCGACCACAAAATGGGTCAATGAAGTTCAGATAATGAACTTTGAAAAAAGATACGGCATTGAGACCGTCCGATGCCGGTTTTTCAATGCCTACGGCCCGGGGGAGCATTATCATCATTACAGAAGTGTGGTTTGTTTATTTTGTTACAGGGCGTTGCATAATATTCCCTGGCAAGTATATGAAGGGTATCATAGAGTCTTTATGTATATTGATGATTTTATCCCCACTCTTTCTAATGTCTGCGAAAATTTCAAGGCAGGTGAGGTTTACAATATTGGCGGCGAAGAATTCAGGAGCGTTAAGGAACTCAGTAATTTAGTGTTGAAACATACGGGCGCAGACGAGTCGCTTGTGGAATATCTACCTGAGGACAAGCACAATACGATGAATAAGAAACCTGACATATCAAAGGCAAAGAAAGACCTTGGACACAATCCCAGGATTATATTGGAGGAGGGCGTGCCAAAAACAATAGAGTGGATGAAAGCAACATACAGAGTATAGGTATGAGAGTGAAAAAACTATTATGTTGGGACTATCAAACAGTATCTGACGATGAAAAAAAATAATTATAGTTACGAGGAATTTAGATTTAAATATCTGGGCACTCTTTTATGTGTAATATGGATGCTTTTCATTTTTGGTACTTATTTTATTAAATATTCGAATGTAGCAGGTTATATAAAAAAATTAACGACTATACTATTCTCGTCATGATTAATTTATTACTCTTATTCTTGTTTGTTGTTATATCTACAGCGCTGGGAGCTTATCTTATTGATTTGTTAAGAATTAAGAAAACATCTCTGTTTGATTCATTTGTTTTTTCATATGCTATTGGGATAGGGTTAATTTCGTTGCTCATATTTTATATCGCTTCATTTGGTTTTTTATATTCAACCTTTTTATATCCAATATTGTTTCTGCTGGTTATAGCTTCTATTCCAAAGATATTCGCTTTTTTGAAATCTTTAAATAAGTCATCATTAATGATAAAACAAATAAATTGGCCCTATTTAAATATCATTATTTTCACTATCATTGGAATATATATCCTTATTCTAATGATCCAGGCATTATGTCCCCCAACCGAGTATGATTCCCTTGTGTACCATCTCGCCGATCCTAAAGCATTTCTTAAATATAAACAGCTTATTTATCAACAGGTACCAGGAATAGACATACCTCTTGGTAAAATAATGCCATTTAACTTTGAGATGCTTTACATAATTCCACTTTTTTTTGGAAGAGATGCGCTTGCTCAACTGTTTCAATTAGGCTCAACAATGATTGCACTATTGGCTGTTTATAATTGCACTGCAAATTTGTTTTCGGCTCGTGTAGGACTGATGGCTATAGCAATATTATCGTTTCAGCCTGCGGTTGCTCCTTTCATGTCTTCAGCCAAACCGGATACAGCGCTTCTCTTGTATGCTGTTTTAGCTGTCTATTCTATCGTTAATTGGTTTCGACAAAATGATTCAAAATGGTTATTGCTTTGTGGCATTTTTTCCGGCTTTTATTTGGCCGGAAAATTATCGGGTTTAATCCTCGCCGTGTACTTGTTTATCCCTATTCTTTTTAAAAGTATTTATAGACACAGAATAAGAATTGGAAGGATATTATCAGAATCAGCTATTTTTTTGTTGCCCGTAGTAATTATAGCGGGCCCATGGTTAATTAGAACCTGGTTCATAACCGGAGATCCGATTTATCCTTATTTAACTAAATTCTTTGGAAGATCATTTATTACAGAAATAAGCCACCAAAAGTCTTTAATGGGATTTATCAAATATCCTTGGGATTTAACTTTTAATACGAATGTATTCTTGGCGGAAGGAGGTATAACACCAATTTATTTGGCTATTTTCCCGGTAATATTTATTTTAAAAAGGATAAGCAAGCCTATAATTTATTTGTCACTATTTAGCATGATCTATATCTATACCTTTTATTTTCTCCATGTTCAAAGCCGTTATTTTCTTGTGGGTATTGTCGGCTTAGCCATAGTATGCGCTTATTTGATTGACAAAATATTAAGGAGTGATCATAAAATCTATAAAATAATTACTTTAATATTACTTTTCTCATTCTTTTCTCAAAATCTATATGCTCTTGTCAAAGTGAATGTCCCCAAATTCAAGGTGGCGCTGGGATCATTAAGCCGTCAACAATATCTAAGAAACAGTCTTCGAGATTATTATTTTATGGCAGAATATGTCAACAATAACTTGCCCATAAATTCAACTATTTTTTCTCCATGGGAAAATAGATTCTATTATTTTGATTGTAATTTTTTGAGCGGGAATTGGATGGTATCGGAAATGCTCAAAGTTGACTCTGTAGAAGAATGGAGGAAGATTTTAAAAGAGGAATATAAAGCAAATTATCTCCTGTTAGCCTGGGATTATCATCGAGTATTGATCCGGCTATATGAGAATGGACATTTGGGATATGACCCGAGAAAAAATCTTTTATTCAGTAATGGGATGGAAAAATATTTGAGTTTAGTGCATTCAAACGGCGATTACGTGCTATATAAAATATTATGAGCGAAAAAGTGAGGTTTATGATATTGGTGGAAAAGAATTCAGGAGCGTGAAAGAACTCAGTAATTTAGTATTGAAACATACCGGTGCAGATGATTCGCTTGTGGAATATCTACCTGAGGACAAGCACAATACGATGAATAAGAAACCTGACATATCAAAGGCAAAGAAAGACCTTGGACACAATCCCAGGATTATATTGGAGGAGGGCGTACCCAAAACGATAGAGTGGATGAAGCAGGTGTATGGGAAATAGAGAAGGCATGACACTCCACATTCTGATTGAATTACACACATCAGAAAAACTATGAAAAGGACTCTAATAATTGCTGGTGTTTGTTTTCCTCCTGTGGTTGTGGGGCCCGCCGTATTACTTGGTAACTTGTTCAAATATTTTCCTCCTGACTCATATTGTGTATTAATGGGACGTTTAGATCATATATGGCAGTTTAAAGATATGGGCTCCGTTATGCCCTGCAAATATTACCACACCCGTTACCCGATAATAGAAGGCAAGGGATGGCGTCATATTCGTAGCATTTTCAGAGAACTCCTGGTAATACCCATGATCGTGTGGAAGGGAATACAGATTGTAAGAAAGGAAAAGATAGACCTTCTTTTTGCAGTTACTGATCGTGAAATGGAGATCGCAGCACTTTTTATACATTGGGCTACACGAAAACCATTGTACATCTATATGCCAGACCTTTATTTTGTGAGAAGCCGCAAAGCGCCAGGTTGGACAACATTGCTGCAAAGGATAACAGAGCCAATTCTTGTGAGGGTTGCAAAAAGCATATTTGTTTGCAGCAAGCCTACCTGTGAATATTATCAGTTAAAATATGGGCGACATACAGAACTGATTCAACACTCCACGGATTTTAGTGCCTATTCGCCGGAACCACCGTGCAGTAAAAAACCACAAGAATATTTTAATATTGTATTTACCGGAGAGGCAAGTGCAGCTCAGTTAGATGCAATACTCAACATGGTAAAGGTGGTTAATGAGTTTCCGGATTTAAAAGTCAAGTTTACTGTTTATTCAAACAATTCACCAAAATATTTGAAAGAATTCGGGATAAATGGTCCAAATGTGGAATGTAAACAAGCTACCCGGAAAGAAATCCCCTTGATACAGCAGTCTGCAGATATTTTATTTCTACCGCTTGCTTTCGAGTGGGATTGTCCAGAGATCATTCGTACTGCTTCTCCAAGTAAGTTGCCCGAATACCTGGTAGCAGGCCGGCCTATCCTGGTTCATGCCCCTGGATACAGTTACGTTGCGGTATATGGGCGAGAAGAAGGGTTTGCCTTAGTCGTAGATCGTCCGGATATTGAGCTGTTAAGGCAGGCTATCTTGCAGTTGAAGACTGATGGTGTTCTTTGCGAGCGTATAGTAGCTAATGCTCTCCGTGTTGCAAAACAACATCACGATGCGGCCCGGGTATCGATGCAGCTTCAACGGTATATGGGGCTGTATGATGATCAGTCGCAAAGCAATTCATTAATAGAGGTTTTATCTTAATGAAGCAGAGTTGTTCGGTAGTAATTGCAACGAGGAACAGAACAGAAGAGCTTGCTGAATGTTTGAAATCAATCCACCTGCAAACGATACCCCCGGATGAGATTATTGTGGTTGATTCAAGCGACAAACGAAGCAAACTCTATGAAAACTGCAATCCTACCGAGAAGATTCCAATAAAATATATTCATACGCTTGATCGCAGCTCGGCAAGACAACGCAATAAAGGGATAGATGTGTGCATTGGCGATATCATTTTCTTTTTCGATGACGATATTATTTTAGATAAAGACTTTATCGCAAACAGCTTGAAGGTCTATGAAGATGACAAATCTGGAGTTATTGGGTGTGTACAGGGCGTCGACTTGAATGTTACGAAGTCTTTCTTATCAGGGAAAAGACGGTTGCTATTCTATCGTTTGTTTATGCTGGATCGAAATGATAGCCTCGCAAGATTGTTACCCTCTGGGATGACTGTCCATTTAGATTATGCATCACCAGAAATCAGGCATTCTTCGAAAATAATCAGGGTCTATTGTGCACCGGGGGGAATAACGAGCTATCGAAGGGAGGCATTAGAGGAGTTCAGATTTGATGAAAACTACAATGGATATTCCCATGGGGAGGATGTAGAATTATCCCATCGAGTGTCACAAAAATATGAGATGTATTTCACTCCAGAAGCAAAGTTGTTTCATAATCAACCACCAAGCAAAATAGCATGGTATAGAACAGAGGCTTATATTCGATCCGCAATCAGCGCTCAGGTCTATATCTTTCGAAAATTATTTAAAAAGAATCCATTGAATTATATTGCAATATTATGGTCTTGGTTTGGCTTACTGATTTGGAACGGAATAGTACATCCAAACAAGAAATATTTTGTTTACTATCTGCGGTCCATGAAAAAAGAATTTTGGAACATATTTCGAAAAATCGCTTGATTTCTATCAATGTCATAGTTGTTCAAAATAACAAAACATATTAATGATTTTATAAGATTATCAGTACTCTCACAGCATGTCGCAACTGAATATTTGACAAAGGATTATCATGAACGATGAAAGAATACTGTTGGTCATGCTCCCTTTTTACCGCCTTATGGGGAGTCCTTACAAACAAACCTCTCTATTATGAAATATATAGTTACTGGTGGTGCCGGATTTATAGGGTCGCATTTAACAGAAGAATTGTTAAATATCGGTCATTCAGTTTGCGTGTACGATAATCTGTCAAGCGGTTATGAAAGCAATTTACCGATACATGAATCATTGGCTTTCATAAGAAAAAGAATACAAGACGTGAACCTCCAAGAAATTGGGAATTTAGACGGAATCTTCCATTTTGGGGCTCAGGCTTCAGTTCCGATTTCGATTGAGGAATTTTATGAAAGCAGTAATAACAATTTAGCAAGTTCCTTAAAGGTTTTCGAAATAGCAAAAAATTACGCCATACCCGTTGTTTATGCTTCCTCATCAGCTATTTATGGAAATTTGCCTATCGGAGATGACGAAAGACCGATCTATGAGATTTTATCTCCTTATGCACAAGATAAATTGGTATTAGAACAATATGCAAAATTATTTTTTGAATTATATCAAATAAGCTCTATAGGGCTCAGATTTTTTAATGTCTATGGTCCAAAACAAGATCCGGCCAATCCTTATTCCGGGGTTATTTCTGTTTTCATCGATAAGTTCTTAAATAAATTACCGGTTACCATCAATGGTGGTTATCAGACACGTGATTTTGTCTATGTTAAAGATATTGTAAAAACTTTAATTCGCTCAATGGACTTAGCTAAATCAAATAAAGTATGTGAGTTTATTAATGTTGGTACAGGATTATCTACAACTGTTGATGAATTATATCAGAAGTTGTGTAATATATTTAATTTTAAACCGGATGTAATATACAAACCCCTTCCTTTGGGTGATCCGGAAAAATCGAGTGGAATATTTAATAAACTTGATCAATTACTGCAAATCGATCAAGCAGAATTTTATTCTTTAGATTATGGGTTGAAACATACAGTTGAATACTTTAAGGATATTAATAATGAAAAAATTTGAGTGGGCTGTTATTGGTAGCGGTATAGCTGGAATAGTTGCTGCAGAAATTTTGACACGAGAAGGACATAGCACGGTACTGATAGAAAAAAATGAAAAGCTGGCCTCCGAGACAACACGCGATTTTCATGAATGGATGCACACAGGTTCACTCTATACGCTAATTCCTGATAATTTAAAGACATTAAAATTTATACTTGGGGCTGTGGACGATCTATTAGAGTATTATGGTTCGTATGGGAATATGAATTTATTACCCACCGAAAAGGGTTTAGCGATTAGCCAAAAAGAAAGACCTTGGTTTGAGAATAATAATATTCATTTTAAGTTCCGTATAAAAAATAGAAAATGGACCTTACCTTGGGTTCTTGGTGTTGCAAGAGCGGTTTTCCTTATAGGCAAAATAAAAGAACATGACTGGCTAAGGAGGCGCGCAGGTGTTGTAGATCAATTCAAGCTAAAAAAGCGTGAATTGTATTTAATAATTCGAAATCTTCTAAAGCATAGAGAGAAATTTTTTGATTGTGAAACAACAGACTTTACAATGAACTCAAGAAATATCCTTAATGATCTAATATGTCAGTCAGTTAATAATGGTCTTCAAATCTCAACTTCCAATAAATTTGTAAATTTTGAAGAAAAAGAAGGGAAAATTCTTGTTAATTGTTTAAAAAAGAAATTTGAAGTTGAAAGACTATTACTTTGTATTAGCGGCGATATCGTTAAACATTTTGATTCAAGCGTAAAGATAAGTTATGCCCCATTGGCAGTTGTGAAGAATATCCATCCTGACACAAATTCATTTGTTGAATTAGATTACTTCCCCGAAAATTGCATTAACATCATAACCAAAAGTGATGGTATTGGATTAATTGGCGGAATATCATTTTCAAATATCAACAGATGTGATTCTTACATCAAAGAGGTTATCGAAAAGCACAAAGAATATAATCCCGAGCTAAAGGTATTGCATACTTATAACGGAGTAAAAAGTGAAATTACCTTTAAGGATCAACCCAGAAATTACTTATATCATATATTAAAATTACGACAGAATATTTGGGGAATAATTCCGGGTAAGTTTGCTTTAGGGTTCAGCATTGCGCCCGAATTTTATAGACAAGTATATAAAAAGAATCCGAGAAAATATTTTAACTCTTCAAATGACAATAAATTTAATTCTCAATTAATTTCAAATACAGTTTGGTATGATACATATCATCAAAATAAATAAATGGAGGTTCTGCTGTGGGAATGATTAAGATTCCTCAAAGTGCTGTTGAATTCTTTAAACAAAACATTGATGAAATATTCTTTACTGGTAATCTTGCCGAGGGAAAGTGGAATAAAGAATTATCAAACCACGTTTCAGAATATTGCGGTGTAAAGCACGCTACGCCTACATCTTCAAACGGCAGCGGATTAGTTGCGTTGATGCTGATTTACAAGGAATATTTTAATAGATCGGAAGTGCTACTGCAATCGAATACGATGTATGGTGTAAAGACCATGGTTTATTCTGCCGGTTGTCATTTATCCGGTTTTATTGGCTGTACTTTAGATACTCTCATGCCATCTTTCGAACAAGTAAAACAAGCAGTGGAAGACTTTGTTGGTGATAAAAAAAAGATGATTATATTACTCAGTCATATAGGGGGTATAATAAACCCTGATATTGAGAGAATTGCTGAATTCTGCCGATCTGAGAATATTATTCTTCTTGAAGACTGTGCCCATAGTTACGGAGCTACAATAAATGGTAAACATTCAGGTACTTTTGGAGACGCGGGAGCTTTCAGTTTCTATGCAACCAAATCTGTTCCAGCCGGAGAGGGAGGAATTGTTATCACTAAACATGATGATATTGGGGAATACATTAAACGCTTTATTATATATGATAGATTCGAACAGAAAATGAAGATTGGTAATAATAATAGACCTTCAGAAATTCAAGCGTTGCTCATTTATGCAGTTGTAAAATGTACTGATGAAATTATTAAAAATAAAAAGGGAATAGCTGATAAGTATATTGCAGTGTGTAATGAATTATCTATTCCTTACATTAAGCAAAATGCAAAAACTTCTTTGGGCAATTATTATAAATTTATCGTTTATAATGCAAAAATACCGATAAGTGAATATTTACCTACCTTAAAAACAAAAACTTCCGGTGTATATGATTATTCATTGGGGAACTCGAAATCAATTACTACCCATCATGCTTGTTTGCCTATTTGGTATGGACAGGAAAATGAAGTAACAGAAAAAGTTATTAGTGAACTGTATGCATCAAGATTGTTAGTTGATAAGGTTTAGATTATGAAGATTGCTTATCTTTCTACTGGCGTAAGCATACATGATTATCGCTTTTTATCTAAAATGGTTGAGTATGGCCATGAGACATTTCTTATATCATATTTTGGTAACAACCTTGTTAATGTCGAGGGTGTTAAAGTTTACAAGTACAACTATTATAGAAGGCTATATGCTTTTAATCGTTATATAGCTCCTTTTTTAGGATTTCAGTTTGCAAAAATAACATGGACTTTTCAGATAGCATTTCATCTTAGAAAACTATTAAAGAATATTAAACCGGACATTTTGCACACTAATTTTATACAATATGACGGATTCTATGGTGCACTTGCAGGTTTTAAGCCGACAATCTCTATGCCATGGGGTTCTGATATTTTGATTAATCCTGAGCGATCGAAGTTTGATAATTTTGCTACAAAATTTACCTTGAAAAAGGCTGACAGAATAGTTTGTGATTGTGAGTTGGTGAAACAGAAAATTATCCAATTAAGTCATTGTTCATCCGACAAGATAACCAAGGTATTGTGTGGCGTTAACCAAAATATATTCAATAAAAATGCCTCCGGGCGTAACGTTAGAGCAAGAATGGGGTTGGAAGAAAAAACAATCTTGCTTATGAATAGGAATTTCATGCCTGTTTATGGCAATGAGTATTTTATTAAGGCGTTACCAACAATAACAAAAAAGTTTCCTAACGTATATGTGATTTTAATAGGGGATGGGCCAAATAGAGGTGATTGTATTACACAAGTCGCCAATTCAGGTATTCAAAATTTTGTACATTTTGCCGGGTCAGTTACAGAGACAGAAATGGCAGAATATCTTAATGCTGCTGATATATATGTATCAACATCCTTGAGTGACGGGTCATCGGTATCTCTTCTTGAGGCATTTGCGTGTGGTAAACCTGTTGTGGTAACAGATATACCAGCGAATCGGGAGTGGGTAGAAAATGGAATTAATGGTTTCCTTGTTCCGCCACGAGATCCGGAAACGACTGCAAAAGCTATTATAAAGTTATTAGAGAATAGTCAATTGGCGAGTTCATTCGGCGAAAGGAACCTGAAGATTGCAAAAGATAAGGCGAACTGGGACAGGGAATATGAGAGGTTAAATAATTTGTATGTTGAATTGATTGGCAAAAATAGTAAGCTTATAGGAGATTAAAATAATAGTGGCAACTGCCCCCCCAGTACTGGATCACTGCGCGAGAAAAAATTTATGGATTTTTGGAGTATGATAAAAATCTATGTAATTATATTTGGCCAAAAGCCTTCATGATTATTAGTATAGGGGAAAGATCAGCGGAAAAGGATGGTGAAGGCAGTTGAAGATTGGCTATCTATGGACAGATGGATCTAGCAGGGTGGTGGGGAATACTGCCGAAGCCGTGCACGTTCAATCAATATGTCTGGCGCTGAAAAAGCTGGGACACCAGATTTTTATCGTGTCAGGTGAACTGGAAACAACTGGTGACTCGCAGGGTACACTGTGTCCATTTCCTCTAAGTGTGATTCCATCCCCCAACCCATTGCCGGTTACTTCTTGGCTCTACCAATGGGCTAATAAGCATAAGCGTCACTCAACGTCTCGGTCAGCTCAAGGGCCTGGATCTGAAGCACCCAGGCCGGCTGTTGGCTACGTACCTACCTGGCAATTACATCCTTTGTGGAGCGATCTTGAACAGAGGATATCAGCCTTGCGCTATCAGCAACATTTCTACCATCAGGCGCATCCTTTGTTGGAGCAGGAGCGCCCCGATGCCCTCTATCAGCGCTATACGCGATATGGATTGTCTGGGATTCGGCTGGCAAGGGACCTACGGATTCCGCTGATCGTGGAAATGAACGCTTCTTTCACAGAACCACGGGAATGGTTCCGGCAGCCGAGCCCTCTTTATCCGTGGATGATTGAGCAGAGCGAGCGCTATCTTTGCCTTAATGCTACAGCGGTGGTAATAGTGTCTGCCGCGCAAACGCCTTACCTTCAAAGATTAGGGGTGTCTGAGGATCGGACTTTAGTCCTCCCCAATGCAGTGAACCTTGAACTATTCAAACCCAATAAAGAAGCAGCCTTGGCCATCCGGCAAAGGTATGGGTTGTTAGGTAAGTTTGTGGTGGGATTTATTAGTTCTATGAGGCCTTGGCACGATGTGGAGACCTTGCTGGAGGCTATCAAACTGGTAAAGCAAAGCCCGTTAGACATTTGCGCTTTGATTGTCGGTGATGGACCCGCTCGGCCCGCACTGGAGAGCAGGGTTAAAGAAATGGGGCTGGAGGGGATGGTAATTTTCGTTGGACATGTGCCCCATCCAGAGGTCTCCAGTTTCATAGAAAGCATGGATACTACGGCTGTGTTGTGTTCAGATTCTTTGGGTTCCCCTATGAAACTTTTCGAGTATCTTGCGATGTGCAAGCCGGTGATTGCATCTCGGTCCGGGCAATTGACTGAAATCATCCAGCATCGACAGAACGGCATGCTTGTAGATCCTCAGAATTCTCTGCATGTTGCCGAGGCATTATTGGAATTGGGAAACAACCCACACTTAAGGGAACGGCTGGGGAAAGCGGCGCGTCTGACCGTGGAGAGCAAGCACACCTGGGAACATAACGCTCAGGCAGTGGTTGATTTATTGGAGAGGTTTGGCGCAAAGTGAAGATAGCCTATCTTTCCCACGGATTAAGCGTGTATGACCATCGCTTTCTGGCTAAGATGGTAGAGCGAGGTCATAGGGCCTACTTGCTCTCCTGCTGGCCGGACAAAGCTAATATTGATATTCCAGGGGTTGATCACATCCATTATCGTCTTTCATTCCCCAGAGTAAAATTACTGCCAGCCATCTTGCATCTGAGGAGGACACTTAGCAAGATCAAACCCGATGTTCTTCACACCGGATTTCTCCAACACCACGGCTTCTATGGGGCCTTAAGTGGTTTCCATCCTGTCCTTTCCATGCCGTGGGGGTCTGATGTTCTGATAGTGTCTGATGCGTCCCGGTACGAGCGATTGATCGCGCAATTTACCCTGAAACGGGCTGATATGATTACCTGCGACTGCGCCCTTGTGAAGAATAAGATTGTGGCGTTGACCGGCTATCCGGAAGAAAAGATTGTAATCTTTCCCTGGGGGATAGACCTTACTATTTTCAAACCAGCGACAAAGCCTTCGGCTTTACGAGATAACCTTGGTTGGACCGGCAAAAAGGTCCTGATCATGACGCGTCAGTTCAAACCAATATATGGCATTGAGTATTTCCTCGATGCCTTGGCGGTTGTGGTAAAAGCGGAACCGGATACACGGGTGATTCTGGCGGGGGCTGGCCCTTTGGAGAGTGAGTATCGAAGACGCATAACGGAACTGGGAATGAACGGTATTGTATATTTCCCCGGATGGTTGGATGATGCCGGCACGAGTGAACATCTTAATGCCGCTGACATCTACATCACAACATCGCTTAGTGACGGCACCTCTGCTTCTATGCTTGAAGCTATGGCGTGTGGTTTGCCCGTGGTGGTGTCTGACGCTCCGTCCTACTTTGAGTGGGTACGGGATGGGGTGAACGGCTTTATTGTTCCACGCCGTAACGTGGAGCAGATTGCAACCTGCTTGATCGGGTTGCTTCAAGACAAAGATTTACAACAGGAGATGGGCACTCGCAACTTGGCTCTCGCTCGTGAACGTGCTGATTGGGAACGCAATTTCGATACATTGGAAGGTATCTACGAACGTCTTGTAACACAGCGTAGACAAGGATAGATGGTTGGAGATAAGGTAATGATGTCTAATTACGATATTGTTTGCATAGGACCACATTCCTGGTCTAATGGAATTGGCGGACAAATATGGCGGCGGCGTCATCATTTAATGACAAACCTCGCAAAAAAACATCGGGTTCTTTTTATTGAAACAGCTTATTTTTCACCTGTTCGTTTTTTGGAAAGTGTTTTTAATGTATCCGCTGTGGTTTCACCGGTGAAAAAAGTTCGTGCTAATTTATGGATATTAACATTATATAGTCCCTTACCTTTCCAGGAAACTGCTTTGAGAAGAGGGATAGAAACAATTAAGCGAATTAACGATAAAGCATGTTTGTACCAGATAAAAAAGGCGTTAAAAGACATAGGTTTTAAAAGCAACTTTTTATTATGGGCTTATTATACACCCAGGACAACTTACCTTTTAGATAATTTTAAGTCTAATTTTACTGTTTGCGATGTTTACGATAAATACACTGAGTATAGTACAACTGACGGCTGGAGCAAAGATTATATACCCGCTCAGGAAAAGATAATATTTAAAAAAAGTGACATAGTCTTTACGGCCTCTCAACCATTATTAGACTATAGTCGAAGATATAATAGTAATTGTTATTTAATACCAAACGGTGTTGACGAAATATTTTGCGCAACCGATATGAATACTACGGATGTCCCAAATGATTTAAAATCAGTTCCGTCTCCTCGGATTGGATATGTTGGAAGTATTTTTGATAAGCTGGATTATGAACTGCTTCTCAATGTCATAAAGTCGTGTGAGAATTATTCGTTTGTATTTATTGGGCCTGTTAGAATAGTGATTAATCATAAACAACGACAGTATGGCGAATTGACAAAGTTGTCTAATGCATTTTTCTTGGGTCCGAAAAGCTTAAAAGAGCTTCCTGGATACTACAAAGGGCTTGATGTGTGCATTGCTCCATATGATATATCTTTTGAGCAGTTGAACTGGGCCGATGTCTATGTTTGTAAGATGTGGGAGTACTTAGCTGTGGGCAAACCCATTGTGATTACTATAAACCGCGATATCGATCCAAGGCTTAGGCCTTCTATCGCGATAGCCAATAACTATACGGATTTTATCGGTGCCATTAATCGCGCAGTTAAAGAAGGTGGCAATATTGATAAAAAATTGAATGTCAGGCTTGCCGAAGATAACACTTGGCCAAAAAGAGTTGATGAGATGGAAAAAATAATAGCGCAGCACTTGAAGGAATAAAAAATGCTTTTGTCGATCCCATACGGTAGTGAGCTAAAATACACAAAGCTTCTAAACGGGAAAGCGAGGATCGTTTACGCTCTCTTTGGCGAAGACTATCCCGGACATCGGGTAAGATTTTACATAAATCGGCGATGTCTGGAAAGATACGCGGAAGGAGGAAACCTGAAGGTTCTCGAGATTGGGTCAAACAATGGCGCTTTCTCCTTCTGGCTCAGTAGAAACCCGCGTTTCAGGGTTGTTGGCCTTGAGAACGAAGAAAAATATGTTGTAGATTGCGAACGCATAGCGAGAAGGTTAGAACGAGAAAACATCCGTTTTATTTGCGCCGATGCTGCAAAAGAACCCATTGCGGAAGACCCTTTTGATCTAATATTTACGTCTCATGTGCTGGAACATATAAAAGACGATACTATTGTCCTCGCTAACGCGTTCCGTCTCACAAAATATGGTGGTCATCTGATCATACAGGTCCCCTATGGTAACCCGGATAAAGCGCCTTCCTGTGCTGACTTGGCAAAGGGCCACGTCAGGGAAGGATACTCAGTGGATGATATCTGCAAGAAAGTACGCACCGCTGGCTTTGAAATCATAAGCGCGGGAGGCAGTGTTGGACGGATAGGACGGTTCGCATACCGGCTCGGGATAAAACTTTTGGACCTTCACCTTTTAGTACATTTTGGCATATTGTTATTGCCACTTGTCCATTTTCTGATCTATTGCGAAGATTTGATGGCACGGGTAAGAAAACGAGATCCTTTACCGCAGAGCGGTATCCTTGTTGTGGCTCGCCGCCCTGATCATAAACGCGAAGCTTGAAAATAGAACACACACGGTTTTGTTCTTACCATAAATTATTGTGAAAAACTTTGATCTGATAGTTTATTTAGGCGGCGATTGGTTGGGCTATCATCGACGCCAAATGCTTCTTGCGCTCGCCGCCAGGATAGGAGAAGGAGGCAAGATTCTTTGTGTTGAGCGTCCTGTTTGCCCATTCACCACGCCTGTTCTGCATCCGAAGAAGTTTAGGGAATGGTTGGCTGGGAAACGGGGTATAAGGAAGGTGACAAATAATCTTTTCATTTATACGCCATATTATTTGGTTCATGATCAAATAGCTTCGCGTGTTCCGGGAATTGTTGTTGTGAATCGTGCTTTGCTTTCCAGGTTGCTAAAAAATGTTATCAGGAAGATATCTTTTGAGGAAAGAACACTTCTATCATGGATCTACAATCCTTTCCAGACTGACTACATAGGCTTAGTGGGTGAAATTGGCTACATTTATGAATGCCTTGATAATTATCCTGAACTGATGAGAGGTAGTTTCTCAAAGGTCAAGATCGAGCAAATGGAGGAAGCCTTAGTCAAAAAGGCGAAGATTGTTTTTACAACTGCTCTTAAACTTTACAATACTCAAAAAACGATGAGTCCAAACACATTTTATATACCAAATGGTGTTAATCTCTCTTTGTTTCAACATTTTTGCGAAAATGATCAAATCCCTGATGATTTGAAGTCAATCCCCGAGCCCCGTTTTGGATTTGTCGGAAGATTAGACGAGGCATTCATAGATTGTGAGCTAATCGAGACTGTAGCTGTGAGCAATCCAACTTGGTCTTTCATTTTTATTGGGCCGGTTAATACCACGCTACAAACCAAGAGATTACAATCACTGCCAAACATCTTTTTTCTTGGAATAAAGACTTATGAATTGTTGCCCCTTTATTTAAAACCCTTAGATGCTGGTCTCATTCCATTAAAAATAAACAAAATTACTGAATGTTTGAATCCGCTAAAGCTTTATGAATATATGGCTGCTGGTTGTCCTATTGTCTCTACTGACGTGCCTGAAATAAGGCCATATGCAGGTTTTGTCAGAGTAGCGCGAAGTATTGATGAGTTCACAAACGCACTCCGGTCGGTACTCAACAATGATAGCTTCCAGTTACGCCAATCTTTGCGTGAGGAAGCAAAACAACATTCTTGGGAAGTTAGAGTGAAAGAAATGATAAGGATTATACAGAATGCAATATAAGATTCTTTATCTTAATCGAACGGCAGAAATAGCTGGAGCAGAGATTAGTCTGATAGAGCTTTTACAGAATTTGGATAGAAACAAATACTCTCCTTTAGTGATTGTTCCCTCGGTTGGCCCCTTTTGCGAAAGACTTAAGACTATCCAAGTACCGTTCATGATAGAGCAATTCAAGTTTTTTAAGACCACCCAGCCACTCTCCTTTTTAAATACGGTGGCAAGGCTTATCAGGCTTATCAGAGGGGAGAACATTTCCTTAATCCACGCAAATGACTACATGGGCAACCAGTATGGCGTCATCGCTGCCAAGTTGACTAGAATTCCGATAGTTGTTCATACGCGCCTTATCCTTGGAGATCTTGCCTGCCGTAATAGCTTTATTAAGTTTGCGAACCATATTATTGCCAACTCGAATGCGACCATGTCGGCTTTACAGAAAGCCCGGGTTCCTATAGAAAAGATATCTACAGTTTGGAATTGTGTGAATACGGACGTTTTTAGATCGTTTGCTGCCAAAGATGGCCATGAGCTAAGAGAGCATCTCGGAATACCGAGAGATGCATTTTTGCTCGGAGTGATTGGAAGAATCCACTTTTCCAAGGGACATGATACCTTCATTGCTGCTATGGAGAAAATTGCAGACAAGATACCAAAAATTATGGGGCTAATTGTGGGTGAAACAAAGATTGACAAAAGTGAGGAATATTTAAAGGGTCTTCAAAAACTGGTATCCGAACATGGTCTTGAAAAACAAATACACTTTATACCTTTTCAAGAAAACATTGTCAGGGTTTACGAAGCATTGGATTTATTGGTACTTCCCTCATTGTGTGAACCATTCGGGAGAGTTATTGTTGAGGCGATGGCTATGGGAAAACCTGTTGTTGCTACCGCGGCTGGAGGTGCGTTAGAGATAGTAGAGGATGGCATAACCGGTCTTCTTGTTCCCCCAGGCAATATAGATGCTATGGCTGAAGCCATTCTCAAATTAGCCGTTTCGCCCCAATCGATGCTGCATGATATGGGGGAAATGGGTAGGATAAGAGCTGAATCTTTATTTTCACCTAAGGAACATGCGGGCAAAATTGAAGAAATCTATCAGCGCCTCCTCATTTATTAAGGAAATGGACGAATTGTCTGGAATTTTGAATAACCGGCCGATAAAGTGAAAGAGAAATTATTAACATCAATTTTTTGTAAGAATTGCGAAAAAGGCTTTTTGAAATTGGATAATGTTTTTGAGATTGACCAAAATGATGAAATTCGAAGTGGAACGGTCAAATGTACGGGATGTTTGGCCACATATAGGATCCATAAAGGAATCCTCGATCTCTTAAAGGACAAACATGTTCAACAAGCATACCAACCCAATAAGGGGCGCCGCGACTCATTAATTAGAAAAGGTGGAGGCGTGTATTCCGAGTCAGACCTTGCCCAGAGAAAGAATTTGGATGAAGGTTGGGTTTTTGATACTGCAACTAATTTTGATTATATTTTAACGAAATTAAATTTGACTGGGCGCGAAACGGTCCTTGAAGTGGGCGCTGGGACATGTTGGGCAACTCATCGCTTTGCTAAATTAGGATGTGAATGCGTGGCCCTTGATGTGTTTACCGATAATAAGTTAGAACTGGCAGATTTTTGGTTTCGAGAGCACAATGTTTACTTTGATCGAGTTCTTTCAGACATGAATAAACTGCAATTTTATAGAGGTAGTTTTGATCTCGTCTTTTTTTGCTCAACGTTATTCTGTACCCAGGATATTTTATCATCTCTCACCGATATAAACCGGATTCTAAAACCGGATGGCAGAGTTGTCCTTACTTCAGAGCCCGTCCTTGGTATCTTTCAATACAGGACAATGAATCAGTGGAAAAATCATGGTGCAGGGCGACCAAACACAATTCCAACATGGATAGATTTTGTTAAAAAAGCAGGTTTTGGAGATATACAGCTTTTCTTTCCTCAATCACTGAATGAAAAACTACTCAATCAGGAATTGATCTATAAAAAAACTTCCTGGTACTACTTTGTGGTCAAAGCGATATCTTCCATTTGGAAAATAGTACATTTCAGACAATTTGTAATGCGTCATTTTACCTACTTGTTACTGCTTTTAACGCCCGTAGCCTTACCGCTGTTGCTTGTGGCCAGGAAAAAACCAGAGAAGGCAAATCTTATTTGAGTCTTTTATGATAAATCAAAGTGTACACCGTGGTTTGAAATGGTTAGTTGATTCAGATATAAGAATAAAAGATCAGTCATCTCCTCTATTTGATTCGGTTTGCGGTTCATACAATACCAGAAATAGGAGCTACCCATTCGTATATTGCGAAATCACCGCTTACGCTATTCAATTCTTGCTTCGAGCCGCTAAATGGTTTCAGAACAAGGATTTAGTTTTGTTGGCTAAGGCGGGTGGCGATTTTTTGATGAGAACTCAACATAACGAAAGTGATTGTAACGTTTCGGGCGCAATCCCTTATGGCTTTAGTCTTCCTGACAAACAAAAGATTGAGAAATATTATAGCTTTGATTCTGCGATTTGTATGTCGGCATTAGTTGAACTGTATGAAGTTCTCGGTGATGAATCATATTTGAAGAGCGCAATCAGAATATGCACATGGTTAGAGGTCTTGCAGGAGCAAAGCGGCTTTTTCCATTTTGGACATACCAAAGATGGATATAAACCTAAACTGACGGACTGGTATGGAAGCGGCGGATGCCTTCATGCCAAGAACGCTATAGGGCTGTTGAAGTTATATAACGCCACACAGGAGCGTAGACTTGTTAATGCTGCCGAAAGAGTTCTCGAATGGGGTTTGACCCTCCAGCTTAAGAATGGGGCCTTTAGGGTTAATAAGGAGTGTAATTACATTTTCACCCACGCTTGCTGTTATGCCATTGAGGGATTATTGTACGGGTATTCAGTATTGGGGAAACCTCATTATCTACGAGCATGTATCCATGCCGCATCCTGGCTTTTGGGTTCGCAAAATTCTGATGGTTCCTTATCCCAGTATTATGGCCCAAACATTGAATGCTATTTAGCCGACATTAAATGGCCTCTTAGAAAGCTACGCAAAGTTGTAGTTCCCAGGGAGACTGGCGCCACGGCGCAAGCAATGCGGATATGGCTTGCCCTTTATCGTGAAACTGGAGATAAGGCATTTGATGCAGCAGCTCACAAAGCTGGTCAATTTATCCTAAGGATGCAATCACAAGTCATGTCAGACCCCAATTCTTTTGGCGGTTTTCATTCAAGCTGCGATTCTCTGTGGCTTTTTCATCGCCTTTCCCACTATCAATATGCTTGGACTGACATGTTTGCCTGCCACGCCTTGAATGTCTTGGATGATAAAACGAATTATCCAAATTTTAATTCTATTGTTGATGAACTTTTTTAGGATAACAACAAAATCGTTAATTTCGTTCATTAGCCTGGATGCCATTGTGATGGATCCTGTATGTTACCGAACTCAGCACAGTTACGTTTTTCTGGGATAAGTTCATAATGAAGTACGTTGTCTGTATCCGCGGTACCCGGAATACGTCCTATCAATAGTTTGGTGCGTGTAGCTAAAGATATGGATGGATTCGAACGGTATATTACGGAGGCATTAGAGGAACGGAATGAGGACTTGCTTCAATGGCGACTGGCAGTTGCCCAAGATAACTCGTGGGAGAGGCGTGCGGAAGCAGTGATAGGAATTATTGGCAACGCTCTGCAAGGCAAAAGACTTTGAAGATTTTGTTTATCCATCAGGGTTTGCAATCTTTTGTCCAGAAAGACTTGGACATCTTACGCTCTGCTCACGAGGTATGTGAAGTCTGGTTTGGGGGGCTTCGAAGTGTTCCCGCTATCTGTTCCGGCGCAAAATGGGCCGATGTTACCTTCTCATGGTTCGGAAAACTTCACGCTTTTTTTGCGGTTTTATTTTCAAAGTTATTGGGGGGGAAACCGTTGTGGTGGCAGGTGGAGATGATGTTGCCTGCGGTCCATCGGAAAGGGAGTTAGTGCTGCATGGCTAATTTTCAGCCTTTGAAAGACCGTTTCATTAAGGTACTCGAAGAAAACTTGCGGGTATTCCAAATCGGGGGGGTTTTCTTCGATTACGGCTGCGGCCGCGGAGATGTTGCAGAGCACCTAATTTGCAATCCCGTATTCACGCAGGGCTATGCCTATGATTTGGCAGTGACAGAAGAGCAGATTCAATCCGGGGGGGTCAGGGCGGGTGGTGGGCATTTGACGTATTTGCGCAGGACGGACGAACTGCCTGACAAGGCCGATCTGGCCGTCCTTCTTGACGTGATCGAGCATGTTCACGATCCGGAACGGGTGTTCCATGAGATTGCCGACCATGTCCGCAAGGATGGATGGCTCATTCTGACAATGCCTTACAATCCCCATGAATGGGGTATTGACGATGAGTTCTACGGTCATCTTCGCCGGCTCAGTCTGCGCGGTTCGATTTCCCTGTTGGAAAACAGTGGATGGAACGTTATCCGTCTCCTGGACCCCACCTTCCCAAGCTTTTGGTTCATTCGTCGGGGCTATCTGCTGCTTAGGGCCTTAACCAGTAGTAGCGTGCAACAACAGCCGGCAAAGCATATGGGCGATATCGAAAAAACCCTTAAGTCTGCACGTGACAGCGCCTGGGATTATGGTGGAATTATCCCAAGATTACTGGCCAACAGCTTGGTGCCTTGGATGCTTGTCCGCAGATTCGACATCTATTTCGAATCCTTCTTCCGAGGATTCGAGCTTTTTGTCGTATGCCAGAAACGCTCAACTTCGCGGGATTGCAGCGTATGCCTAAATGGCCACTTTACCTTTCAAAGCTTCTTCCATCGATATAACCTTCAAAAATGTACTTTTTGTGCTACGGAAAAGGTTCTCCCACGGGTTGAAGGTGACCTCCTTCCGCGCGACACAGACCACCTGCGCTCACGTCTGGCTAGACGCTTTCTGACCGCTACACAAAACTCGCGCCTGCGTAATCTCCTCGGCCTGCCGGTCAAGGAAAAAACGATAATTGTGATATCGCGCGGTGCCCAGGCCTTGCAAACACAGGTAGTCCCAGCGGATTGGCACCTGACCCAGTGTCATGGTAACGATCTGCTGAATCAGAATCGCATGCTGCGCTTCCATCCCGACGGCGCACGCTATGGTGTTGTCGCCATGATCCACTTGATCGAGCTTTTCGAGGAAGTGAGCGACGCCATCCGCATTCTCGATGACATGGTTGCCCCCGGCGGCTACGCTTATCTCGAGTTTCCTAATAGCCGTTCTATACTTAAGAAGGTGCTACGTTGGCGTTGGTTTGGTTATGACCCACCAATGCACCGCTATGTCCTGGACCCGCTCAGTTTGGCCGATCAACTGGGCATGCGCAACTACCGTTTGATCCGGGAGTCCCATTTTGCGCCAGAGTATTCGTTTTACATTTTCGCCCAAATCATCATCAATACAGTGTTTCCTTTCCAGCGGGATGCATTGTTCGATTGGCTGCTAAATAAGGAAACGTCTGGGATTAAAGGTATAATGACTTTGCTGTCGTTGCTCCTAATGCCCTTGCTATTGCCGTTATTCCTCATGTACCAACCTCTGGCAAGCCTCTTAAGACGTGGGTGCGTGACATGCCAGCTCTACAGAAAAACCGACGTCCCGAACCCGCACGCCTCCGGCATTCTGTCCACCGGAAGAGATTGAAGAATATTTGCCAGAAGAGAGTATCAATGGCATTTTCCATCATCCTTATGAACCTGTTAATATCTATTGCAGAGGAGTTTTGAAATGTGGATACATAGGATTATGAATTTTATAATTTACTGGTATGACGAAGTCCATGCTGACACCAGACTTAGGTCGATTTTCTACATTATTCCAACTCTTTTTTTACTAATGTTGATTGCCCTTATGATACTTCCCATCGGGATACCGGTCATTGGTCATGTCAGTAGTTATTGGTGGGCAGATGCTGTAAACCAAAAGTTTGTGGGTCAAGTCAATAAATGGTTTTGGTTAAGGAAATCTTTGTTGACCATTGCTTTCCTGCTACTCTTGGCAGCAGGGATATTTCTGTGGCGAAAGCTACTTAGTTCCAAGACGTCCACAATTGTTGCCTTAGCTGCGGCGTACTTAACATTTGTTGGAACGCCGATTTTCACCCAATACTTAATAATGGGTGATTGGCATACCCTTGGCGCAGAGGCTTTGCGGTCTCCGTGGGGAGGAAGTCCAAGTTATATGAACATTGCGAGTCGAATTGACAGTGTGTCAAACTATCTTGCACATATAACCGACTATGTCGGTGTTGACGGGCAGCTGCTAGGGCCAATGATGAGTAAAGCTCCAGCCTTTGTACTCACGTATTACGGCTTTGACCAGGCAGGTCTTTGGGCTGCAAGCGCGCTTGGGCTGAAATCTACACTTGAAGAGCGAAGCGTGGTGGTGGCAGTGAGCTTCCTGCTCGTTACAGGTTTGTGTATTTTCCCCTTGTACTTTGTAATTAAACAAATTATGTCAAGAACCGCTGCGTTAATTGGGGTAATGATATTTTCGCTGAACCCTATGGTGTCGGCGGGCTTTACGTTTTCCATGGCGTGGAATTATCAACTCATGATACCAATAACAGCCCTGGTAATAATGTTTCTATTCTACGGACTGGATCGACAATCCTGGCTGTGGACTTCGGCCGCTTTGTTGATAGCAATTGTTAGTACACTTTTTAACTGGGTGTCGTTGGCACTGCTCGTCTTCTGTATACTCTTCATGGTTGTTCGATTTTATTGGCTGACAGACACAGCCAACCGAAAAATGGCAAGGCAGGCCGTCAATGTGGCTATCGGCTTGTTTGTCATCAGCGTGGTTGCGATCTTCGTCATCCGTTTTGCTACCGGGCTCAACATGGTCATATTCTTCTGGGAAAAGTTTGTCATAAAGTATGTTGTCTGGATGTGGACAACGGTTATGTGTGATATGGGCGGTACGAAGTTTCTAATATCACTGCCGACAAACGTGTTGGAGTTTTTTTTCTGGGTTGGCATTCCAATTTCCCTGCAGTTTCTGCTTGCCCTGACACGGTCAGTTAAACCTGCGAAGCAATCTGATATGAAACTATTCCCCGGTCGCCTGCTTGTAGTGCTGCTTGTATTCTATATTTTGCTTTTAGATGTAAGTGGCATTTCGCTTGAAACTCAAAGATTGTGGGCATTTCTTGCGCCGATATTTATAATTGGCGGTCTGTATGAATTAGAATCTATCCAGCAAGAAAAGGAAATGGTTTCGGCGGGGCTGATTCTATTTGGGTTACAGGGTCTCCAGGTTCTTGTTTGCAAGAGCGTGTTTTTCTGGTAATAAGGTTATAAAAGGCAGGTGTGGAAACAGAACCTTTACAACAGCGTAGAAAAATTATTATGCTTCAAACTCCACGCAGGATTGACACTAAACCGAGGTTGTTGATCCGTTTTGTCGCGTACAACACTGAAAATACGATCAGCGACGTGCTTACAAAAATAACCTAACAACTGTTTGATGAATATTCAATCAAGCTATTGTGATTTAATAGCACTCGACCATAAAAAAGCGCGAAGCTTGCGGATACTTTTTGTTCATCAAGGTCTTCAATCTTTTGTCCAAAAGGACCTGGAAATCTTACGCTCTGCGTATGAAGTCCGTGAAGTTTGGTTTAGGGGGCTTCGAAGTGTCCACGCTATCTGGTCCGCTACACAGTGGGCTGATGTTACGTTCTCATGGTTTGGCAAATTACATGCTTTTTTTGCTGTTTTATTTTCAAAATTATTGGGGAAAAAGGCCGTTGTGGTGGCAGGCGGTGATGATGTTGTATATCTACCAAAGCTTAAGTATGGTTTGTTTTGTTATTGGTGGAAGAAATGGTGTCCTTTGTTTGTTTTTAAGTACGCTGATCTTGTTCTTCCCGTATCGAGGTACAATGAACAAGAAACCATAAAGAATGCAAAGGTAGATCATCAGAAGATCAGGATATTGTACCATGGATTTGACTCGAATGATTTTCAGAATCTGTCCAGCATTGGAACTGAGCGGGTTGCCATCACAGTTGGAGGAGTAGACTGGGAGCGTGTGCAGCGCAAAGGGTATGAGAGGTTTGTTCGAAGTGCAAAGTATCTTCTTGATGTACAATTCATTTTAATAGGGAAGTGGCACGATGACGCCATTGATTATCTTCGTAATATTGCCTCTGAGAATGTTGTTTTTACCGGCCAGGTTAGCGATGAGGAATTAATGAGATGGTTGTCGTTGGCTAAGGTTTATGTACAGGTTTCGCTTCATGAGGCATTTGGCTGTTCGCTGGCAGAGGCAATGCTCTGTGAATGCATTCCTGTCGTGTCAAGAACTGCCGCAATCCCTGAAGTAGTGGGTGACACAGGCTTCTATGTTGATGATGTAACCCCTCAAAACCTTGCCAGCAAAATCAAATATGCAATGACGTTGCCCGACGATTATGGAAAAAAAGCAAGACAGAGAATTATAGAGGAATTTCCTCTTTACAGGAGAAGACAGCAAATATTGGAAGCTATGAAGGCAATGTCGGCTCAAGATACCGAGGCAAGTTCATAGCGTAAGCTTACATTTAAGACAATGGCATACTTTCTATTCTGGTTATTATTAGGGGTTGTAGCATACGTGTATTTTGGTTATCCGATATTGCTTACTATCTTAACCAAATGGATGCCTACAATCAGCTCAGCTCAGCCAAACCATTTCCGTCTCAATAATGAATATCTTGTTGATTAACCACTATGCCGGGTCACCCCGTTACGGCATGGAATACCGACCCTACTACCTTGCCAGAGAATGGGTACGGCTTGGGCATAAGGTGACGATAACAGCAGCTTCATTTTCTCATATCCGTACAAATCAGCCAGTACTTTCGCGCGGTCTGACCGAAGAAGTGATTGACGGAATTCATTATGTGTGGCTCAAAACACCTGAGTATCATGGTAATGGTGTTGGCCGTGTCCTCAACATAGGAGTCTTTGTTGGACAACTTTATAGGTTTTCCAGCCAGATTATAGAGATGAGCCAGCCAGATGCCGTGGTTGCATCATCGCCTCATCCCTTTATTATTTTTCCTGCTTACTATCTACGGAAAAAGGCAAGGGCTAAATTAGTTTTCGAGGTACGTGATTTATGGCCACTCTCACTGGTAGAGCTTGTGGGGATATCAAAGAGGCATCCGTTCATCATGGCAATGCAGCGTACGGAAGATTTTGCTTATCGTGCAGCGGATAAAGTTGTTTCAGTTTTGCCGGGCACAGAGGAACACATGAAGATCCACGGTTTGGTCGATGGGAAGTTTGCATATATCCCGAATGGAATCGACATAACTGGATGGGGAAAAGGGATTAATGAGCTTCCAGAAATGCATAAACAGGCACTGGATGTTCTCAGAAGTGAGCGAAAATTCATCGTGGGGTATACAGGTGAGCACGGTATTGGTAATGCTCTCAATTCACTTGTTGAAGCCTCTAATCTACTGAGGCAAGAGAATGTTGCGTTTGTTCTTGTTGGAAAAGGAATTAAAAAGGCTTACCTTCAGTCCAAGGTGTCTCGAATGGAATTGCAGTCTGTCACATTCCTTCCGGATATTCCCAAATCGGCGATCCCCTCCCTCCTTGATATGTTTGATGTATGTTTTATAGGATGGCAGAACAAGCCCATATATCGGTTTGGAGTAAGTCCTAATAAGCTTATGGACTATATGATGGCGGCAAAACCAGTTATTCATTCAACTGGTGCTGTTAATGATGTTGTTGCCGAAAGTGGATGCGGTTTATCTTGTTCGCCAGAGGACCCTGGTATGATTGCTAATGCGGTTATTCAGTTGATGTCGTTATCCGAGGAAGATCGTAGGGATATGGGGTTGCGGGGCAGAGAGTATGTTTTGCAAAATCATGACTACAGGACGTTTGCTAAGAAATATTTGGATATAATTGGGTGAAACAACGATTGGGGCAATAAAGGAGTTTTATGATATCATCGCTGGAAAACTACTGGACCGCGATTAGCGGCTATTTCAATTCAAAAAATAATGTTTTTCTTTTCTGAAAAGGCCAGGCTTCCGTACGGATGGGCACAAAGATGGCAACAAAAAGGCAAGAACTCTCTCAATTATATCTGGGAATTGCCCTGGTATAGCCCAAACCATCTTGCCCATATCCCCTTGCCGTTAGCAGCTTCCGGAACTTTATTTTGGTAAGAAATTAAAGCTGAGTTATCGGGATTCCCTGATTATCACCGCTGCAACGAACAACCGTTGCTCAGTTTTATATACGGAAGAATTACAGGATGGGCTGGTCATCGAAAACAGCATGCAGGTCATAAACCCCTTTAAATGAACAAGTGCACTGTCCCGGTTCCTAACCTTATGAACCCTATAAACTTTTCCATTGTTGTTAATTGCTTAATAATATCAATCACATTACCTATGCCTGAGCTCCTGCATACCCCCAAAAAATGGGGGTCACCACACATGAAACAACATCGAAGTAAATTTGCCCGCAACCCTCTCAGTAATCTCGAACGACCGTGGGGAGCGGGCGAGAGGAAAAATTAAGTTCGAATTTTATAGAGCTAAAATAAACTCAAAGAGGACGAAATGAAAAACTTTGTTTTACTGGGTGCGGCTGGATTCGTTGCACCACGCCACATGCGGGCAATAAAAGATACGGGTAACAAACTTGTTGCTGCAATGGATAAGCATGATGCGGTTGGAGTCATCGATAACTATTTCCCTGAATCTGCTTTTTTTGTCGAGTTTGAGCGTCTTGACAGACATGTCGAAAAGCTGAGGCGCATGGGAGAAGAGAAAAAGGTTCATTATGTTAGTATAGCTTCTCCGAATTATCTTCATGATGCACATATTCGCTTTGCGCTCCGGGTAGGTGCTGACGCCATCTGCGAAAAGCCCCTTGTTCTAAACCCATGGAATATTGATGCACTGAAAGAAATTGAGAAAGAATCAGGCAAGAAGGTTAATACAGTTCTTCAGCTACGCCACCACCCTTCCATCATAGCCCTCAAGCAGAAAGTTGATGCCGTTGCACTTAGCCATTTGTCTTTAGCCTCAAACGCCCCTCGCCCAAAATATGACATTGACCTCACCTATATCACCTCCCGCGGCCGTTGGTATCTTGTGTCCTGGAAAGGCGATTTAGCAAAATCCGGTGGGTTGGCTACAAACATAGGCGTCCATTTCTTCGACATGCTCCAGTGGATATTCGGGGATGTTCAATCAAATATCGTACATATTTCAGAACCCATGAAAGCCGCAGGATTCCTTGAATTGCAGAAGGCAAGAATAAGATGGTTTTTGTCAATAGACAGCAATGATCTTCCCGTTTCCGCAAGGGATGCGGGCAAACCAACATATCGTTCAATAACAATTGACCAGGAAGAATTAGAATTCTCTGAAGGCTTTGCAGACCTCCATACAGTTACTTACCAAGAAATCCTGAAGGGTAATGGTTTTGGTCTGGATGATGTAAAACCTTCAATCGAAATCGCACATGAGATACGGAATGCAAAGCCAGTAGGACTTAAGGGAGAGTATCACCCGTTTTTGAAAGCCGTGGCTGGTGGATAGTGGCTGGTGGATAGTGAAGAAATGAAAGATTTTAAAGAATTAGAGGTTTGGCAGAAAAGCGTGGATTTTGTATTAAATATTTATGAGACTTCGAAAAGCTTTCCCCATGAAGAAATGTTCAGCCTGACCAACCAGATGAGGAGATCGGCAGTATCAATACCGTCCAATATTTCAGAGGGATTCTCAAGAAACAGCACTAAAGAATTCATACAGTTTCTCTATATAGCGCTTGGCTCATCAGCAGAATTAGAAACACAAATTTTAATCTCACATAAATTAGGATATCTCATTGATCCAACTAAACTGATCGATAACCTCACAACAATTAAGAAGATGCTGAATGCCCTCGTTTCATCATTAAAAGGAAAAATAAAACAGTCATGATTGACCAACCACCAGCCACCAGCCACCAGCCACTATATTTCGTTCATGAAAGCAGCTTCATTGATCCCGATGTCGAAATAGGAGAAGGCACGAAGATCTGGCATTTCAGCCACATTCTGAGCGGAGCGAAAATTGGCAATAACTGCATTATTGGCCAAAACGTTTGTATAGAACGGGATGTTATCATAGGAAATAGATGTAAGATTCAAAACAACGTTTCAGTATATAAAGGTGTGACACTTAAAGATGAGGTTTTTTGTGGTCCTTCATGTGTGTTCACAAATGTCTATAACCCGCGTGCATTCATTGAACGAAAGACAGAGTTCCGGCCAACATTAGTGAAAAGAGGCGCCACTATCGGTGCCAACGCAACAATACTCTGTGGTGCCACTATAGGACGGTACGCCATGATCGGTGCTGGAGCACTCGTCAGATCTGATGTTCCCGATTACGCTATCTTCGTCGGCGTCCCTGCAAAGCAGGTAGGGTGGGCATGCAAGTGTGGAATGACAATAAAGACGGGCAAGGGGCAATGGGCAATGGGCAAGGCTTCTTCGGACCCCTTAGTCTGTAGCTATTGTGGTAATCAGTATTGTATTGACGGTGATAGCCTAACCCCAATAATTGAAAAATAGAAAGCAAGCGGTAGATAATAGACAAAGGTAAAATGGGAAAAGAAGGGTTTAAGGAGTTGAAGGTTTGGGAAAAAGCTAAAGATTTAGCTGTGGATATCTATAAACTTACGATGCAGGGGGAAATAAGTAAAGATTTTGGCTTACGTGACCAGATTCGACGCAGTGCGGTAAGCATCGCAAGTAACATTGCTGAGGGTGATGAACGAGATACGGATAAGGAGTCTGTCAGATTCTTTTACATTGCTAAAGGATCTCTTGCAGAACTGCAGACACAAATGCAGATTGCCTGTGAAATAGGATATTGCAGTATAAGTATTTACGATGGAATCGATTTGAAATGCATAGAATTGGGTAAAATGATCGGTAAGCTAATAAAAGCCCGTCAAGAGACGAGGATATAAACATGAACTTTATCCTTCCTATAGCCTATAGCCCATTGCCCCATGCCAGGTGAATAAATGAAAATTCCCATGCTCGATCTTAAACTCGAATACGAATACATGAAAGCTGATATTGATGCTGCCATTGCCCGTTGCCTTGAGCATCAGCATTGGATTCTTGGTCCTGAAGTAAAGGAATTTGAAGACAAAGTTTCAGATTATCTTGGTGTTAAATACTGCATAGGTACTTCATCGGGCACCGACGCTCTTGTCCTTGCCCTCCGCGCTCTAGCAATTAAAACGAAAGGCCAGGAATATTTTGACCGCTCCGATTTGATCATCACCACTCCATTTACTTTTACTGCCACTGGCGATGCTATCCTCCGCGCTGGCGCCACCCCCTTTTTCGTCGACATCGACCCCATCACCTATAACCTCGATCCAAATCAAATTAGAGAGTATTTAACTCAAAACTCAAAACTCAAAACTCAAAACTCCACCCACGTAGTGGGTGTCGTGCCGGTTCATTTATATGGTCAATCTTGCCAGGTGGATAAAATCATGAGTATCGCCAGCGAGCATAGCCTATTTGTTGTTGAAGACTGTGCCCAGGCGTTTGGGGCTGCCCGGGGAGGCAAGAGGCTCGGGGCAATAGGCGATGCAGGCGCTTTCAGTTTTTTTCCAAGTAAGAACCTCGGTGGGTTCGGTGATGCAGGGATGGTATCAACCAATGATGATGAACTTGCCGATCTTATCCGTATGCTCATCAAACATGGTGGTAAAGACAAATATAATGTTGACCACGTCGGCTACAATGCTCGTATGGATACCCTACAAGCAGCGGTCCTCCTTGCAAAGCTCCCCTACATAGATGAATTCAACTCCCGCCGCCAACGTATTGCTTCTATATATAATGAAGGTCTAAAGGACCTTCCCGGTCTTATCTTGCCCTTAGCCCTTAGCCATTTGCCACAGGCCGGGGTTGATTCACCCATAGCCCATAGCCCATCACCTGCTTTCGCTCATGTTTATCACCAATACACGCTCCGCGTCCTCAGCGGTTCTTCATCTCTTGCCCCTCGCCCATCGCCCCTTGCCAATAGTTTTTCATCCACCAACAGGGACACGCTCCAGCGCTACCTGAAAGACGCTGGCATCGATAGCATGGTTTACTACCCTGTGCCTTTACATAAGATGAAGGTTTTTGGCGGAAGATGCATGGTTTATGACGAATTAATGGAAGCCGAAAAAGGAGCGCAGGAGGTCTTGAGTTTGCCTATTGAACCCTTACAAAGCGAAGATGTTATTCTCCATATAGCGGAGACCACTAAAGAGTTTTTCATATAATATGCAACCATACAAGCTATGGACAAACAGTATTTAAAAGAAATAAATAGTTTTTAATTTTATAAAAAAATCTGCTCGCTATGAGCCATCAGCTATTTCTGCAAGCCTGACCCCGATGGTATCCCGTTTATATGGAATTATCCATAAAACATAGAAGGACTCAAATTTATAGGTTTATCTGTGTGGCTGCTTGCCTTTTTCTTAACTCAATATTTTTATTAAGTTGTTCCACAGCCAAAGGAGCAATTAATGAAAATGCTTTTGATGAGCAGAATCTTGTTATGAATGGAGATGTAGAGGTTTTTGATAAAGGGGAACCTATCGGTTGGAAATATAATTCAGCATTTCCTCTTCAGAATCAGGAAAATTGTTCGGTTGGTTCCCCCGGCTTTCAGAGCGACCATGCGCTGATTATGTCCCTGAGAGGGTTGAATGCTCAAGCCGGATGGAATGGACTCCTGCACAACATTAAACCCCATGCAAAATATGTCCTTTCCTTTTGGTACCGTCTTCCCGAGAAGGGCGAAATGGAGGTAAATGTTTTTGGGAAACGTCTATCTGTAACGAAGATGTTCAGATATAATCCAATGCACTGGCTTCGTTATTCAGCGATAGTTGATTCGGGTGATACTGTCGGGGATGCCAAAATTGTTTTTGTGCCACTAAAGGGAACCGGACCATTCATGTTCTGGGTAGATCAGGTTGAACTTTACGAAGGTGAATCTGCAATTGGTAAGAATTGTGCCCGTTTGGAGTACCAATATTATAATGTGGCATATGTTTCGCAGGATGTTGTATCACCGCTTCCTTTTGCCTTTGAATGGACTTTTGATGTTGACAAAAAGCCAGGAGAGATTCAATACGTTGTTGAGCTTCCATCTGAAGTGGAGCTTGTGAATGTTGCGCTGGGAAGGATGTGCAAGTGGCCCAAAGATGGATGGAAGGGAACGTGGACACGTCCGGATTACTCCAGTAAAGTGGAAACGCAACAAATAACCGTGAATGACAAACCATACATCAGAGTCATCGCTCATGTTCCGTATGTCAAAGGCGACGAGAAACAATTTACGAATTACGTTGTTCCCGTGGGTATTCGTGATTACTGGGGGGAGACTCCGGGACGTTATTCGGGAATGGTTTCCATGACTATGTATGTACGAGCCAGGGCGTCAAAAGGATCATTCCCATTTTACTATTATGCAAAGTGGGATAACGGTCAGGAAAAACTGAAAAAGCTTAACATGGAAATCACCGATATAAAAAAGGTGAAACAACCGGAGAAATTGCTGCTTATCTCGGATGTCCAGATGCAGGCAGGGGATAAAAACCCTGCGTTAGGAGAAGATTTCAGACATATCGGTCTTAACGGTATAGGCAACCTCGATATGCAAGGCGGCAATGAAACCCTCAAAGGGAAAATAGAAGCTTTACGAAAAAACGGGATGAAATACTTCAGCAACTGGATGAACATCGCTTCATATGGCGCTTCCGATGAAAAAGCAAAGGCTATGGACATAAACGGAAAAAGAACAGGTGAAGCTGGATGGTGCTTATCATACCGTGGACCTGACTGGACCAAAAAGATGGTGGAATATAAGAAGAAGCTGGGGACGGGGATCAATTTTTTTGCGTTTGATGATGCAAGCCCCGGTATGTGTTATTGTGATAAATGTAAGCACACCTTTGAGGAATTTTTTAGAAAGCATTCAAAGTTGCCGTACATTGACCCTGCAATATTTATGAAACAAGGCTGGGGAGGCAATGCAGAATACAAAATATTGTGGAATGACTTTGTTTTGTGGCACTATGGTAAAACCGCTCAGGATATGAAGGATGAGCTTGTTCAGCATGCAAAAAGAAAAAAGCTGAATGCTGATATTTTGTTTGGTGTGAGCTCGTGGCTTCCCTTTGATAAGGATTTCGCGGCAGAAACCATTAAAGCTTTTGATTTTGACATAAGGCAGACGTACATTAATTGGGCAGAATCCGGGTTTGGAGGTTCCCCAAAGCTCGTTGGGGATTCTCTCTACCATTCTCAAATGAAACTTGGAAATAATGCTTTACCTCTCGCCCCGACACTATCTCCCGGCCTGACCTACATGCATCCCGCATGTGCCCTTGACCCCTATAGCCAAATGAAATACCAGATTATGGAAGCGATGATGGCGCCGAAATTTGCGGGATACTATATATATGACGGGAAGGATATTGATCTCGGCGATATGAAATATATGGCAGAAGCAAACGCATTGATGGTTCGGTTTGAGAAAATCATAAGGAATGGGAAGGCGGAAAAGCCGATCGGGATCGACAGATGGTCCGGCGTTCGTATAAAAACATCAGGGGAAGAAGGATTGGTCCTTGTTTCCGATTACTCAACCTATGAGCCGGTGGGGAAAGGCATTTCGTTTTCTTCGCCAATATTATCAGGGCATACGTTAATTGATGTCGAAACAAATGAAACGATAAAGCCCATAAATGGCATATATAGCGTAAAAATAAGTGAAACCCGTGCCCGGTTATTCCATTTCGGCAAACCCTGATAGCAATGCACAAAGGTTACTATTTACCTCTTCAAACCGCAGATAATCTTTTATGTAACATGGATAAAGGCGGATAAGAGCGGATGTAAGATTTTGCATATATTTAGCTACCCGAAGGGTATGCTGTTTGGGCAGAATTTGTGATGTATCCATAATTCTGACCAAAATCGGTATGCTTTCATCCGTGTGTATCCGATGTTATCCCTGTTAAAAGAAGATTTTTCATTTACGTAAACAGCTATGCACAAAGATTATAAAGCCAATATTAAACATTATCTCGACCCGGAAAGTAGTGTGTTCCTCTTCTGGAAAGGCCGCGTTGCCTTGTATGCCATATTGCGAGCTCTCGGGATCAAAGAGGGCGATGAGGTTATACTGCCCGCGTTGACCTGTGTGGTTGTGCCTAATGCAATTATGTATATCGGCGCAAAACCCGTATATGTTGATGTTGATCCACGAACCTACAATATGGACCCCGCCAAGATTGAGGACAAGATTACTAAAAGAACAAAGGTAATCCTGGCCCAGAATACCTTTGGGCTTTCTTCCGACTTGGATGAAATCTGCGGTGTTGCACGGAAACATGGGCTCCGTGTTGTTGAGGACTGTGCGCACGGCTTTGGTGGTAACTATAAAGGCCGGCCAAACGGAACGATTGTAGATGCGGCATTCTTTTCCACCCAGTGGAATAAGCCATTTTCCACTGGGATTGGCGGTTTCGCGGTGACAAGGAATCCAGAGCTTTCCCTGAGGTTGTCTGAGCTGGAAAAACAGGCCGCCCTCCCCTCTTTTGCCGAGACATTAATGTTGAAAATGCAACTTATTGCAAAGGACTATTTCCTCAACCAGACAACATACTGGACTGCCATAACTACATACCGGTTTTTAAGCCGGCATAACGTTGTAGTTGGGTCTTCGCAAGGCGAGGAACTGAAAAGCCCCCGAATGCCGAAGGGGTTTCTAAAAGGCCTGTCTGCCATCCAGGCTGCCCGGGGCATAAAAGAACTCAAACGTTTTGACTCGAATCTCAACCACAGAAAAGCGATTGCACAGTTGTATAAAAACATCCTCGGGGACCTGGGTATCGAAGTACCGTTTGAGCCTGATTATGCGGAGCATATCTTTACAAAGTTTCCCCTTTTGGTGAAAGATCGGGAGAAGTTTCTCGCAGACGCGGGAAAAAGCAAGATCGAGATTGGAGACTGGTTTCTATCTCCTATCCACCCGGTTACAGATGATGTCCATCGCTGGCATTATCATTATGGCGAAAACCCCATTGCGGAAAAACTCAGTGCGCATCTTGTAAACCTGCACACGCATACAAAGATAGACAAGTATTATGTGGAAAAAATTGAGAGCTTTTTAAGAAGAAATCGGAATAATATCTTTGAATCCAGCGAACAATGCCTGAATTATTAGGAAAGTAGACTCATTAAAAAAATCTTTGTTTTAACAAGGATAAGAGCGGATAAATTCTGATAAATGATATAATAATTTTTGGTCAGAATTATGGATAAACCGCAAATTCTGCCCAAACAGCATACCCTGCGGGTAGCTGAATATATGCGAAGCATGAGTATGGAACAGGGATTGCCGGTTTATCACAATGCCTGTTCCAAGAAAAACACATCCGCTGTTATCAGATTTTATCCCTGTTACACAAAAGAATCTGTGTTTTATCAAAGATAATCGGAGGAGATGCTATGGTTAGTTGCAACGTGCCTTTTTATCGCCCGGAGATCTCTGATCTTGAGATACAGGAAGTTGTTTCTACACTCAAGTCAGGATGGTTGACCACAGGCCCGCGGGTTCAGCAGTTAGAGAAAGACTTTGCTAAAATGGTAAGGGCAACTCACACAGTGGCACTCAACTCGTGCACGGCTGCGCTCCATTTGGCCGTCGAAGCTCTTGGCCTTAAACGCGGCCAGGCTGTACTTGTGCCGACAATGACTTTTGCAGCAACAGCGGAAGTCGTTCGATATCAGGATGCCTTTCCGATCCTTGTTGATTGCGACAGCGCGACGCTCAACATAGACCTTGAGGATGCAGAGAGAAAGCTATTTGCAAGTTCAGAACTTGTGGACAAAAGATTTACCGAAGGCCTGAAAGTGGTGGGAATCATGCCGGTCCATGTGGGTGGGTTTATGGCAGATGTACAATCGTCAAAGGCTTTTGCTGCCAAACATTCTTTATGGATAGTTGAGGATGCTGCTCATGCGTTCCCCTCGGCCTGGAGGAGAAGCGAGACTGAAGTATGGCAGCACTGTGGAGAAGGTACTGCAGATGTTTCCTGCTTTTCCTTTTATGCAAACAAAACGATCACTACAGGGGAAGGGGGGATGGCTGTAACAGACGATGAAAAACTGGCTGAGCGGATCAGATTGCTCTCGCTGCATGGCCTGTCAAGGAATGCCTGGTCCCGCTATTCGACGGGAGGATGTTCGTGGGATTATAAAATAACAGCGCCAGGCTATAAATATAACATGACCGATATTGCTGCGGCTATCGGTATTCATCAACTCGCACGCGCAGAGGAGATGCACCAGCTCCGCGAAAAGATAGCATATCGATTCCTGGAAGCGTTTGCATCTGTGGATGAAATTGAGTTGCCCCCCTGTGATGTAAACAGGATTCACTCGTGGCATCTCTTTCCAATAAAGCTTCGTCTCGAAAGACTCAAGATTGATCGAAACACTTTCATCAACCACCTCAACAGCCGGGGTATCGGCTGTTCCGTTCACTGGAGACCGCTCCATCTCCATCCATACTATCAAGAAAGTTTCGGCTGGAAGCCGGAAGATTGTCCTGTGGCAACAAAAGTGTGGGAACGCCTCATCAGTTTACCCATTTTCTCTGATATGCGTGAAGAAGAAATTGACCATGTAATTTCCGTGGTTAGTGAATTATGCCGGGAACATGCAAAAATCATGTAACCTTTTTTTCCACAGACAAAGGCGGACAACTGCGGACAAGAGATTATGCTTTTTGCCCCGCCGACATTGGCGGGCCAAAACTCTCAGCCCTGACGGGCACGAGATAATGTAAAGCGATGGATATAAACGAGATTACATATATTATTAATGGTGCAGTATTTGAGGTGAACAGGGTTCTGGGCCCTGGTTATTGAACTTCATAAATTGGGTATTTCTGTTGAAGCTCAGGTTCCTGTTAAGGTCTACTACAAAGGCAATATAATCGGTGATTACATAGCAGATATCCTTATCGAAGAGAAAGTGATCATTGAACTTAAAACAGTAGAAAAAATTGATAAAATCCATGAAGCTCAGTTCATAAATTATTTAAAAGCAACAGTTACCAGTAGGACTACTTGTCAACTTCAAGCATCCGAAAGCTGAGATTAAAAGGATAGTATTTACCTTGCCCGAAGGGCATGGGGGTTCCCTGCCGGCAAGGTCGCCGGCCGGGAAAGCATAAAACGTCCAGCTTTCGTCCACTCTTGTCGAGCGAAGCGGGCGGCAAAAAACAGTCAGTAATGCAAGGACGGAACGTTTATGAAAGAAAATCAAAGAGGCCTGCCACGATTCATTGAGGTGCCATCTGCGCTCGTTGGTCTTATCGCACTGTCTCCTCTTTTATGTTTTGGCGCTCTACTGGTTGCCTTATCTTCACCTGGCCCGATCCTCTTTCGACAGGTAAGGATTGGTCTTCATGGCAGAAAGTTCATGCTGTACAAGTTTCGAACCATGAAAGTAGCCGAATCTACATTGCAGATAACGGCGAAGGATGATGACAGGATCACCCGGCTTGGACGATTCCTCAGAAAGACAAAGATTGATGAGTTTCCCGGACTGTGGAATATCGTAAAAGGTGATATGTCTGTAGTCGGGCCTAGGCCGGAAGTCGAAAACTATGTGGATCTTAATGACCAGATCTGGAGGCAAATCCTTGCTGTTCGCCCTGGAATCACCTTTCCTATCACTCTGTTCCTGAGAGATGAGGAAGAACTGCTTGCGCAGGTGAAAGGCGACAGAGAGGAATTTTACCTGAAAACCCTGCTGCCTCTCAAGTTACAATGCTATGTGGAATATATCAGGAGTAGAAGCGCCTGGAGCGATACCAAGGTCATTCTACAAACCATTCTTGCCGTTATCTTCCCCCATAGATCCTTCGATTTGCTGCAACACACAAAATTTGGAGAAAACAAAATACTTTTCCGAAAAGACAAAAAAGGGGGAAACGCATTATCCATACCCTCCACAATCAAACGGCCTATTTTTTGGGTGATGGTAGGGGCTGATACGTTATTGAGTATCGGGGCTTACTATATCGCTTATTGTATTCGTTTTGAAGGGTTTCCTCCCGCAGAGTATTTCTATGTGTTTGCGGTAACCGTTGTCTGGATAGTGCTGATCAAACTTATCTTTTTGCTTTACTTCAAGCTATATAGTGGCATGTGGAGGTACACAGGCGTACATGATCTGCTCAACCTTCTCAGGGCGCTAAGTATTAGTTCCGGTGTTATTTTGCTCGGTATGCTTTCGTTGTATAGGTTCGGCAGGTTTTCAAGAGCAGTTTTTCTGATCGATTTTCTTCTTAGCATAATTTTCCTTGGAGGCTACAGATTGGGAATGAGGCTCATGATCCCACACCTTGCGGATAAAGAGCTGAGAAATGAGCCCGAGATGCAAAAATCTCCGCAAAAAAGACTTGTTATTATCGGTGCGGGGAATGCCGGAGAAAAACTTCTCAGAGAGATCAATGAAAACCCGAGACTCAACTACGAAGTGGTGGGGTTCGTGGATGACAATGTATCAAAAATCATGCTAACTATCCACGGAGTACCGGTACTCGGGTCCCTTAAGATGCTCCCCTCTGTTGTAAGAGATTTTCGGATCGATGAGATTATTATTGCGGTGCCATCAGCTTCTGCCAGAGAGATGCGGAAAATGGTCAGCTTCAGTAAGATTACCAATATGCCCTTCAAAACCATCCCGGGAATCGGGGAGTTTATTGAGGGCAAGGTGAGCGCAAGCGGAATAAGAGATGTTCGATATGAGGATCTTCTCGGCAGAGAACAAGTGGAAATCGACGCAAACGAAATTGGGCAGTATTTGACCGGAAAGAAGGTTGTGGTAACGGGTGCCGCCGGTTCCATTGGATCTGAGCTATGCAGGCAGATCGTAGCGTTTAAACCCTCGTCTCTGATCCTTGTGGATCGAAATGAGTCAGGTCTTTATGAGTTGGAAATGGAATTCAAGGCTAACTTTCCAAAACTCAACATATTGCCGGTCCTCACTGCAATACAGAACAAACCTGTGATGCAAAAAACATTCGATCAGCACCAAGTCCAGGTAGTTTTCCACGCTGCAGCATACAAACATATACCCATGATGGAAGAACATCCCTGGGAAGCTGTCTTCAACAACATCATTGGAACACAGGTGTTATTAGAATTATGTATCGAGAACAACGTAGAGAGATGCGTCGTCGTCTCCACAGACAAGGCTGTGAGGCCATCGAATGTCGTGGGCGCGACAAAGAGACTTACCGAACTCCTCACTCAAGCATATGCGAAGAAAAACCATAGTAGATTCATTGTGGTGCGGTTTGGCAACGTGATAGGGAGCGCAGGTAGCGTTGTCCCCTTATTCAGGAAACAGATTGCTCAGGGGGGGCCGGTCACTGTCACTCATAAGGATGCGACTCGTTACTTCATGACGATCCATGAAGCATGCAGGCTTATCCTTCAGACAGGGGCTATCGGGCACGGAGGAGAAATATTCGTCCTCAAGATGGGCATTCCCGTTCGGATCGATGACCTTGCCAGAGACATGATTACTCTTTCCGGATTTAAGCCTGACGAGGATATCTACATCGAGTATACCGGGCTCAGGCCGGGTGAAAAATTTCATGAGGAGTCGAGAGCGGATGGTGAAGACGTTGTCCCGACGCATCACGAGAAAATTATGGTCCTTTCATCAGAAAAAGAAGTTAGCATCGGAAAATTGACCAGGGACATTGATGTACTTGTGCAACTTGCTGTTAGATGTGATGGACCTACTATAAAGAAGCAATTGGGTCAAATGATCGAAGAGTACAACCGTGAAGTTACGAAAAGCACTATTGTCCCTTCACCGAGTGATGAGATGAAAATCAGGGATGACCAGATGGCCGCATCTGACAGACACAGCGCACGTATACTCGTGATAGACGACGAAAGAGAAATTGCCGACATGCTCGCCACATACCTTGATGCGGCTGGATACTCCACATGCACTGCATACAGTGGTACGGAAGGGCTTAGCGCAATAGTGAATGAACGGTTTGATGTCGTCATTACCGATCTCATGCTGTCTGATATGAGAGGCACGCAAATATTGGAAGCTGTAAAAAAGCAAAATAGAAAGACGGGCGTCATTATCATGACGGGATATACGACGATTGAATCAAATGCTGAAGCCATTCAAAAAGGCGCTCAAGATTTCATTTCCAAACCTTTAAGCTTTGCCGAGCTGGAAACCATCATCGAAAGGACCCTTAGGGAGGCAGAGAGGGTTTATGAATAGTTCAATATCTGCGCCCTTAGGCAAGTATTGGATAAATAGCTTATGTTCAAATTAACCGGATTCATAATAACAGCCTTTTTTCTCGTAACCATTATAGCGCCTGTATATGCCGGTGCTGAGACAATTACAGTTGGCATGTACGGGGTGCCGTCAATAAAGAGCGTAAAGCCTGATACATATCAGAATCAGCTTAAAAAGGCAGGTGTGAATGCTGTTTTTGTGCCTGATGATGAAGAAACGATACGGTGGTTCAAGGAGAAGGGCTATAAAGTCTTTATCTCAATGAATGTCTTTGGCGGGACAGGGCCGTGGAAAAAGTACCCGGATTCAAGGCCGGTGAAAGAAAACGGTGAATTATTGGAAGAAGGGCATGGAGGGTATGGCGGCATATGCCCAACCCATGAAGCATGGCGGAAAGAGAGTTTAGACCATATAGAAAGTGTGTTGAGGCGTTTCGGGGGCAGCGATGGCGTTGACGGGATATGGCTTGATTTCATTCGTTATCCTGGGATGTGGGAAGTGGTCAATCCGGATATCCCTGATACATGTTACTGCAAGAGATGCCTGAGTAAATTCTATGAAGACAGGGGTCAAGGGGTCAAGGGGTCAAGAAGGGGTCAAGGGGAGGGGCGGAATAATTTAGAATTTAGAATTGAGAATTTAGAATTTAATAAAACAAAAGATAGTCAATCACGAATAACGAATTACGAATTACCAATCACGAATTACCAATCACCCATCACCCATCACCCATCACCCATCACTAATTACGAATGGATGGTATGGAAAAAGAAGCAGATCGCTTCATTTGTGATAGAGGCTAAGCGGATCATAGAGCGCTATTCAAAAGATAGGCCCATTAAACTGGGCCTTTTTATTGTTCCATGGACGAAAGGTGAAAGGCAGAACGATATATCTTTTAAGATTGCCCAGGACGCATTTGAACTATCAAAACATGTGGATGTCATATCTCCCATGGTATACCACAAAATGTGCGGGCAGGATGAATCGTGGGTCAGGAGGATGACAGAGTATTACAAAGAGACTGTATCGTGCGAGGTGTGGCCGATTGTTCAGTCACACGATTGTGAGCAGGGCGAATTTGCGAATGTGGTCAGATATGCCGGAGGGGCAGGGGCTGATGGTGTGCTTGTGCTGTCGTTCGGTGGTATGAAACCGGATTTGTGGAACGGTTTGAAGGCATTTAAAAAACCGAAAAATCTCTTCCCGGATATCTCACGCAAAGGTGACACTACTAAACACAGTTCACAGTTCACAGTTCACAGTTCACAGCAAGGGGAAGGGGAAGAAGATGTTCACAGTTCACAGTTCACAGTTCACAGCCCAGCGCCCAATCACTCAATCACTCAATCACTCAATCACTCATCGTCTATCACCCAGCGCCCAATCACTCAATCACTCTTATTACTAAAGACATTTGAGCACTACTATGTGAGGGATGAGTTTACGAGAAAGTCTATAGATGCTGTTGAAATAACGGCTGACTATGGCAGGGAGGGGAAGTGGGAAGTTGCACTGCCAAAGTGCAGGCCGGGGCAGGAGTATCTTTTTACAGGCTTGTTTTACAGGGATACATTTGAAAACGGAGTGTATGCACATGTAAGCATATGGGAGCAGAAGTTCCACATCAATGAACATTTATGGGCAGGCACCTTTCAGCCTATCCGTGTTTACGTGACCTGCCCCGACATATTAAAGGATTCAACATTTAAATTCATTAACAACAATCCAGGAACAACATTTTATATGGCGAAGCCGAAACTGTCAAAGACTGTTCACGGTTCACAGTTCACAGTTCACAGTTCATCACCTATAGCCTATAGCCCATTGCCTATAGCCGATCACCTATCACCCATCACCCAGAACCCAATAAACTCTGCAAACTCAATAAACTCCACAAACTCTACCTTCTTCCCCATCGGCGTTTATGGTGCGAATCTGAATAACCTGGAAGAGATAAAGAAAATCGGTATAAACACGGTTATTGTTGGTGGCAAAGGCGAAGAATTGAGAAAACTCATTCAGGAATGTCGGAGACTTGATTTAAAATACATTCTTTCTGTTCCACATGACCCGGATGAATTGCATGTATATCTGAATGAGGTAATCGGAGCGGAGAGCGGAGAGCGGAGAGCGGAGAGCAACCAAATCACTCAATTACTTAATCACTTAATCACCCATCAGCCATCACCCGTTAGCCATGAGCAAAGAACTATGGGCCATCTTGGATTCTATGTGAATGATGAGCCGGAGATTGTTTCGTTCCCCATGAATAAAGCTCATGACATCCAGAGATTGATAAAAGACCGGTTTCCGGAGGCTGCAACGTATATGGCCGTTGTCCGTCCACAGAAGGTCCGCGACTATGCATCGGCAAGTGATTTTTTTATGATGGACCAATACCCCGTGCCATCAATGCCGATGGTATGGCTTTCAGATTCAATGGATGAGGCTGCAGCAATTGTCGGGAGTGAAAGGATTGTATCCGTGATACAGGCATTCGGCGGGGGAGAAGAGGCTAAACACGGCTGGCCAAGGTTACCAACAAGACAGGAAATGGAATGCCTGACATTTTTATCCATTGTCCATGGAGGCAGAGGGGTATTTTTCTTTACATTTTCGGAGATTGGCAAAACAGAAGAAGGAAAGAACGATATTGCACATGTGGTGGGACGACTGAACAAACTGGGTTCATGGCTCACCATAGAGAATATCATAAAAACAGCGGCCAAGGGGCCAAAAGCTGTTCATAGTTCACAGTTGGCAGCTCACAGTTCATCAGCTATAAGCTATGAGCCAAGTGCCATGAGCCAGGATCAGGAGGCTGGGGTCGAGGTTGGTATGCTCTCACCATATGGAATGGATCAAAAGGGCAGACCGGCAATTCATGCCGCAATAAAGAAAAAGGGTAACCAGTGGCTGCTTGTAGCTGTGAATGTGATTGGTACAAGTGTGGAAGCGCTGATACATACAAATATGGAAAAAATCAAAGCTGCAAGAGAAATCTTCAGTGATATGCAATATGGTGTTATTAGTGGCGCCATCCAGGCCCGTTTTAAACCGTACGAAGTAAAAGTTTTCTTAGTAGAAAAGACAAGCGAATATGTGAATAAGTAATTGAGTAATTGAGTGAATAAAAGCAAATATAATTCTGTGAGATATTATCAAAAAAGTTGAGAGCTGAAAGCTAATGGTTAATTGCTATATTTCAGAGTGGATTGATAAAATTATCCAGTACGGTATTCTGGCCGTGTGGGTTTTTCTCCCCCTTGCCTTTGGCTCTGTACATGTATGGGCCTATGTGTCGGCGGAGATTGCTGTATGGGTGCTGGTGGGATTGTCAGCTATCGGCTCAATGGTAAGAGCGCAGAGCGCAGGGCGCAGGGCGCAGGGCGCAAAAAGTATACACACGCAGCGCGAAAGTGAATATTTCACCTTTCACCTTTCACCTTTCACCTTTCGCAATTTCTTCACCTGTCCTTTGCATATCTTCATGTTCATCGGGCTTGTGCTTGTGTTTATGCAAATCGTCCCCTTACCTTTACAGAAAATAAAGTTGCTTTCCCCGGAGGCCTTTGCATCCTATAAACGGGTATTTGATATTATAGGCGGAAATATCCCTGAATGGATTCCATTGAGTCTGTTTCCCTATGCCACAAGGGTTGAGTGGTTTAAACTCCTCGCGTGTGTTGCCCTTTTTGAACTTGTCTTCTACAAGGTTACCGAAAGAAAAGATTTGCAGAGGCTCATCCTGGTCTGGGTTGTGATGGGAATATTTCAGAGTTTTTACGGCCTGCTGCAATCGATTGACGCCGTTAAGGGTATCTGGTGGTGGAAAGACACTTTTGCTCAGGATCAATCAATTGGTACGTTTATCTATCGTAACCATTTCGGGACATATATGGCGATGCTGGTCCCGCTCTTTATCGGATTATTCTTCAGTGAAATAAACGGCGCCAGTCGTAAACTACGGCAAATACGCGAGGATATATCAAGGGATCAATTAATTAAAACCTTGAGCGATATTTTGACAAAGACCATTCTTACAGGCCTTGTTGTTGTTTTTGTTGTAGTTGGTTTTGTTCTTAGCGGTTCACGCGGCGGAATCATGGCATGTGCATCTGCATTTATCATTACCTCCGTGTTTTTGTGTTTCAGAAAAGATACAAGACGGTATGGTTTTGCCCTTTTGATCCTCTTCGGAATGGTTGTTGCTTACAACCTCTATCTCACATTCGACCGAACTGTGGAGCGATTTTCATCTTCATCATCGGATGTGCAGGGCAGGATTGAATTTACAAAACATGCATGGGAGATGTCGGAGAAGTTTCCGATAACCGGCAGTGGCTGGGGTACATTTGAGGAGTTATACAGACGTTATAAGCCGCCAACATCATGGAACAAAGCAGTTGACCATGCCCATAACGACTGGGTGGAGTTGCTTACAGAGACTGGGTGGGGAGGACCGGCCATTGCGCTCATAGCGTTCATTGTGTTCATCGTCATTGTTTTTAAGAAATGGATGGAACAGGCGAACAGGCATTCACGGTGGTCAAAATGGGTAGGGTTCGGTTGTATAGTGGGTGTTATAACCCCGCTTATCCATGCAACGGGCGACTTTGTATTACGCTGCCCGGCGGTTACTATGACATGGTTCGGGTTGATGGCAGTGACGTGGAATGTCGTTCATCTGAGAGAAGCTGTTCAAGGTTCAAGGTTCAAGGTTCAAGGTTCAAAGCAGGGAGCAGAAGCAGCGCATGGCGTAGAGCGCATGGCGCATGGCGCAACCACCAATCACTCAGTTAGTCAATCACTTAATCACTCTTCACCCATCACTCAATTACTCAATCACTCGATTACCATTATCTTGCTCATCGTGTTTGTAGCGTTTTATGCCTGGTGGGGATGGTCGGTCATGAAGCATGGGATTGCACAGGCGTATGTGCCGACTGAAATAAATTCAACAATAAAAACCGAAAGGGTAATGGCAATTGACAAATTGCTGTATGCATTAAATATGGAACCGGATAATGCAGAGTTATGGTTCAGGCTTGCAGAGGCTACTTCGATATTGCCGGACAAAACAGAACTTGACATGATAGATGGATGGGTAAAAAAGAAAAAGATAGACATACATGGCGACAGGAATAACCTTGCCCTTTATGCAAATGCATTTCTCAGAGAGGCAATCACGAGGAATCCAACCAATCCGAAGCCTTTTGCCTATTTCGGTTGGATATATGGCTATTACGGAAGGTATGATTTTGCAGAAAGAGCTTTGTCCATGTCGATCTATTTAGACCCTTACAATCCGGAGTGGTATTATCTGACAGGACTAATTGAGTATAACATGGGACTTACAGACATTGCGAAAACATTCTTCAAAATGGCAACAGAGATTGATCCGGAGTATAAGCGGAAAACAGTAATTGAGCAAGTAAGTGAGTGAATGTCATTCAACCCATAGGTTGGCAAATAACCAGAATCAGAGCAACAGCGAGGACAGTGATTATAGTCCCCCGCTCCCACTGGTGGAGTTTTACAGTATGCTTCCAGCCACAGTTACTGCAGTGGAATACCCTTCTCCCAAAATACTTTAGAAACCATTCTTTAAAGCCCACCCAATTCTCATTGATTGCCAGTATTCATATATCTATTCCTGCTTTGCCCATCTTAATTTTCACCATCGTTCTTGAAATATTCATAATAAATCTCACCAAGGGTATCGTGGAACCCCCAACCTATACCGTCAGTTTCTTCTACAATCTTCTCACAGCGTGTCATAAATCGTTCCTGAAGGCCGAGTTCAATAATATCCATCAATGCATCATCAAACATGTTTTCCATTTTCTCGTAAAATTCAGCATCAATATCGCCATAACTGTTAGTGAAGGCAACCCCAATCTCGACATAGAAAATCATCAGATCGAGGACCTGTTCATAGGGCACTTTCAGTTTCCTGAAATCAGATATGGCCTTTTCTGCTTTCGATAACCGGCACTTTCCAAACCCTCTGGTCGGAAAGAATTCATCATTTATCAGCTTCCGGTATTTTTCATATATCTCTAAAGTGCTCTCAGGGGTGAATTTCACCTGTAGATATTCCTGGACATCTTTGAAGGTTTTGTTCAGATCGAGGATTATTTCAATGAGTGCAGCTTCCGGTAAACCTTTCAAATGTTGCTTCAATGCGTTGATTTTCATCTGGTTCTCCTGTTGGCGGCCATATATGTCTCACTTTTCCAGGTCTTGCAGATTTATCCCTTTATCGTACATCCACATGATACAAGCCTCTTACCACAAAGGGCACATTGTTCCATATAACAGTCTTTATGATGGATTGCTCCGGGAACAACATGACATACCGAACACCTTTCTTTTTCATCTTCTGAATAAGGGGTTCGTGATAATACTGCATGATTCTCGTATTCGATATAACCGTTAAAACAGGTTGTTGTTTTCAGGTCTTCTGTATCTTTACTACAATGTTTACATATGGGCATAGGGATTGTTCCTTGAGATATTTATCGGCAAGATTTGTTTACCTTACTGTAACGGTTTCAAAATAGCAAGACAGTTATTGTATATAGAAAAGATGTTTCTGAAAATGACAGTTCTATTTCTGTTTCTGGCCGGTGTATCCTGAAAAAGTTGGTTCCCTTCATGAAAATATACATATGAAATTATGCTAACTATACTATTAGTTAGTGGCAAAATCCATTAATTCCACATGGGTTTCATTATATTCTGCTCTGTTCTTCTGCGCCAGTTGCCGTTTCTGGTGAGAGGACTTTATTGCTCCAGTTGTTTCATATCCTGGTGAAGTTGTAATAGAAAGAGGAGAAATACCCGTCTCCATTCAAAAACAGGGAGAAAAACCGGGATATTAAAATTTTTATTGAATTATTACCGCAAAAACTTGATAGGGCTTTGTTCATATCAGTATTGATTATCGGCATAGACAAGATTTATATGTCGCAAAGTAAAAAATGCTCAATCCTTCTTTTTCTTTTATGTAAAAAATGGGGAAAGGAGATTTATATACCCCCCCTTCCAGTGATAGGGAGTGGGGGATTTTTTTACCAGCAAAACATACACTGAGTTTGGAGAAGATATCAAAAGCCCTGGTATCGGTTCCGGCCTGTGTAAGCGTGAGCAACTCCTCATAGTCGTTCAGAAGGGCCTCGTCCGATCTGTCGAATAGAGAAAGGCAGCATTGCGTGCTCACGCTTACCCGCTCGTTACTCACCCTGTCAGGATTGATTCGAGAAAGATCAAGCTGATCAAGGCCGAAAAAGGCGGAAACCTCGTTCATTAACCCTTGCAGATACTTTAGCTCCCACTCTTTTTCGAAACCGCTCAGATAGATATGGCGGGGCGGCAGGTCTATTCTCCATTCCTTTTTTATCTCTTCGGCATATTTCTGGCTCAAATACTGTATTGCCTTCGTATTAATAAGCAACACGGGATCGAACTCACAGGAAAATGAGCTTTCCGCCAGCTCGACGCTGACAGAAATGTAGAAGAGAGGGTAGGCAGTTCTGTCATATGTGATGTCCAGCAGGTAGAGGGGAGATAGAAATCCTGTTTGTTCCATTACAAGCTTGTTCTTCCACAGTTCATACAACTCATCATGAAAACCGGGGAGTTGATACTATGGCGGAGAAGTGGCATTATCTTTTTCCCCGCGGGCATCTTGTGTAATCCTGTTGCCGTCATGTTCAGAAAAGGCGTCCTGAAAAGCACGGCCAAAGCCGATTCGTTTCACTTTTTTAAAGGGGTTCTTATGAAAACCGTCGGCGAGCAAGGCCAATGCTTTACGGTTAAGGTCAGGGTATCTGGACAGGTCGATACCTGTGAGCAGTCTATCGGTGTTGCGCAGCAGGATTTTTCTTGCCGGTAAACGCTTGTCTTTGAAATCGGTTTCGAGGAATTCCATATAGTACCGGCACAGTTCTGACAGAAAATGTTTTGGATCAAATGTCGGTTCATTCGTGGGTATCTCCTTTTATTTTTAGTTGATGAAAAGACAAAAAAAGTGGGAATTTTATACCCGAGAATAATCCGTGTATGTAATATATATAGATGTGCACAAACTCGCACAAAACTGGATTCAAAAAAGTACAAGCTCTTCCCCCCTGGCCAAACGGTCCGCCTGACGGAGTAATTTGTCAAGGGCATAATTACTGTCCCTGTGGTGATTGATAATGGACTGCAACACGGCATCTATCCATGGAACACCATAGCCCGCAAAACAATCCTTGACCACCCCGGCCCCGATAATGGGGTGGTCAGCCGAGGAATAACTGTCCAGACTACCGAAGACATGAATCTTGCCCAAATCATGAGCTAAGCCTGCCGTTATATACATATCGATAAGGTCGAAATGGCTTTCGGGGTATTCTGCTGTCCTTAATGCAACTATGATCCTGGCGACACGGCGACTGTGGTCTTTGAGGGAGACCCTCGTCAGGACATCCCACTGCGATGTCCTGACGAATGAAGCCCGTCCGTTTGTGCGGACAGATGAACAGTCGCCATACTGTTCAAGGATGTTTATCAGTTTATGGACACCGGCCAGTGCATTCGCTAACACATATTCTCCTTTGTATGGGTCTACAAACTCTGCATATAAACTGCGGACTGGATTATTAACAACCTGCTCCGGCTTCCTTGGTGTAACTATGACCGGAGGAACACCGGGAGCAGGAGGTCTGGTTTCCGGGTGAGGTTCATTTATTGTGTTGCGGGAGCAAAGACCGTCCTGATGATTCTTAGCTTTTTTGAATATGTTTCGGATGATGCCAAGCATGTACGTTAAGTTTCCTGATTAGATTTGTTTTTGTACACAGTGCTTACACGTTCAATCAGGCGCAGATACCCCTTTTTCTTCTTCTCGAACTCGGAAGGCAGGCCGAAGGACTCGATTTTGAGCGGCATGAGGTAAGCCGACCTGTTCGGGAAATCCTTTCTGAAAAACGTGATCTCATAGTTTCTCCCGAAGTATCCGTCAGGAATATCGCCGACTATTAAGCCTCTTTCTTTGAGCATATGTGCTATTTTGACGAGCACTGTTCTCCGATCAGAGGAACGGAAGAGATTGATGTCAAAAACCTTTCGCTTCTCGGCAATTTTCCTGGCTGCGCTGATAAGAAAATCTGGCGTTGCATAAAGAATGCTGCCAGAAGTGAACGCTCCAAGTTTTCCTTCCCGGTATTCGTTGGTGTCGCAACTGATGATGTTCATATACCCGTAAACGTCGAACCATGCTTTCATCTCCGGGTAGCTGCGGGTACCAGCAATGGTTGCCATCTCCTGCTCCCTCGCCATCCCGTCGGCTTGTTTAAGTATCTTACCGAGACTGCTCCCGGGGGATTCATGATGCATGGATACGTCATCATACATGGAGTCCCAATTCATTCCTTTAGTTTCAATGAGGACCCTTAAAATGGATGAACTTGACCCTGGATGGTCGATCCTCGCGAATCTACCGCGTGCCCCGTAGATCTTGGAGATGTCTGAGGCCAGGACCATAATAATCATAATGACTGCGGTCGACGTGCTCCAGAGAATTGGTTCTGATTTTAACAGTTTTAGGCCTATATCAAGGACGCGAAAGGTGTGCGCAATGAGGTTCACCTGTTGCAAGGCGTCTTTGACAAGCATATAATCCGAAGCCTCGCGGTCATATTTGCGATTGTTCAGGACAGATGGACATTTGCCATATAATGCAAGAGCATCGAACAAAGCATATGCCACATTATAAAGACCCATCATTATCATTTCCTTCCTGAAAACAGCAATGTGCCTATTCCAATATTTGCCAGCTTCAGGATTTAGTGATGATGTGCCTATCATTTTGTCCACATATGATGGATCGTCTCTGATCTGAGAAAGTTTGAACTTGTTAGGATTTGCGTAACACGCTGCCCTTTCTGCCAGTGCGAGAGTTTGTCTGACTGCTTTAATTTCCGGTTGGGCCATATTTGCTTTTTCAATGATGAGACTTCCTCTTTTCACTCTCATCCTGATCCGGTTTTTTACTTTCCGGGCCAAATTGAGCAGAAATCGAGTATTTTTTGAACGAATGTCGAATATTTTTCTGCACTCGGATACCACACGTGATGGTGTGAGCGCTGGATTGTTCGCGAACCTGGCAATGATCCACTTTTCTATTTCATTTTTATATCCGCCATAACCGCTTTTTACGGTCTTTGGATCGATCCCGGTTGTGCCATAGAGGTGACACATACACTCGTCGACAATTCTTTCCAGTAATTCTCTATTATCTTTTGTGCTTGTGATTATGTCTTTGACAAGAGACAACTTGTCTTCATCAGATTTTGAGGAATAAATTGACAATGGTGATTGGTTATCGGTATCGCTTTTCACTGGGCTAACTATGATATTCTGGAAAGATTGTTGAATCGTTTTTCAAAATGCAGAAACTATCGTATTCTTTAATGGCCGAAGGGGTTACACCTTGGATCCAATTGATTAAGGGAAGATGAGTATTTAAAATGCCAAATATTCAGTTCATACAGTACATGATAAAGCTATTAAATAGAGACCTTTGCAAAATCATAAAAATGCAGTCATACCGGTGAAAACCGGTATCCAGAACATATTGAATTTACTAAATGTTGCTTGCGCAAGTGAAGACGCCTGCTTTCGCAGAGCCTGCCCCTGTGAAAACGGGGGATGACAAAAAAGGACAATCAGGGCACTTTTGCAAAAGGTCTTGTCTTTTAAAATGTAGCAAATTTGTAGCAGAATACATTGGAAAGTGTTGCATTTTATGGACTACATCGGAAAACATGTAAACGTGATTACTTAATAATATCGAGTATATTCAGACCGGAAGCCCTGTTTGTAAAACCTCTAAAGTCAGATTTTGAGTCCGGCGCGTCTGCCTGTTCCACCACTTCGGCATGTCTTCTCTTATTTACCATATTGCTTTGTAGGTTTAAATAAAAAAGATGTGAGTTGATTAGAGGTCGGTCAATTTAACTATTGCATGAAAATCCTTGATACGCTCAAAGAACTTATAATCTGCTGTTACAAAGGCCTTGTTCAGTTTCATTGAGATCGCAAGGAAACTTGCATCATACACTGTAACATTATATTTGAATGCAATTTCGATTGCATTATGTAAAATTTCTTTTTCAACTCCGACTGTATCGAATCCCATATCGTATAGACTTTGTAAAGCATCTTTGACGTCTGATTCTGTAAAATGAGGGTTGTACCGCAGGGCATTAGAAACTTCGCAAAACAAAAGATCGGGCACTGTGATGATGCATAAACCCTCCTGTATGCTATTTCTCAAAGATAGCGCCTTATCAAGGTCATCCTCATCGTATTTGCTAAACCACTTTATCACTACGGATGTGTCTAAAACATATGAATTCAATTAAATCACTTCTCTCCATTTTCGTATTTCAGTGACGCCATCCCATTTTCCTGACTTTTCTCTGAGCCTGTCCTGGGTTTTAATTGCCATGCGGATACGGTCTCTTTTCTTTTTCTCTTCCATTGTATGCTGATACTCTTCGATATAGTATTGTATTGCCTCTCTCAGCAACCTGCTTCTGCTTGTTTTTTCTTCTCTTGCAATATTGTCGAGCGTTTGAACCATATCATCGGGAAACATGGTGTTAATTCTTATCATAATAATATACCTCCAGCATGCACATAAATTGTATGTATACTATGGTACTATAGTTTATATGTCAAGGGTATTCTTAGTTACATATATAATAGTTATTCACAATAGCCGGTTTGGCAAATGGACATAAAAAAAAGGGAGGCGGAGGCCTCCCTTTTTGATACTGGTTTGTAGGATCTTAGAAGAAGTAGTATGCGCCGATCCTTACATTGTCAACTTTGCCTTGTGAGTCGAGATTGCCGGCAGCAACTGCGCCGTTTGCTGCATCAGCACCATATCCGCCGTAACCGGTCATGTAATGTGAATATTCAAGACCGAGCCTTATTGCAGGGTTTACATCCCACATTACGTTTACAAGGTACATCTGGTTGGTCTTGACTATGGCGTTATTGCCAAGGGTATTGTCTTTTGGATAATTGGGCACATTGTTTGAACGGGTCGAGTATATACCATTTACAGAAACTGCATCTGTGAAATAATATGTCAGACCGCCCCAACCACCGTATGTTACGGGTGTAAATATGTTTCTTGTGCCGTTTGCTGTGGCGCCTGTCTGATAAGGTACACCGTTCAAGGTCAAATAAACGGAACCGGTGTTCACCTGGCCATAGAAGGCAGCGCCTGTTACTGCAAATGCGCCGGCCTTATTTCCCTTCTTCTCGGGAATAATTGGTATGAAACCTTTTAATGCCATCATCCATGAGTTTACTTTCTCATCAGTCCATTTTGTCGCGGTTGTGTCTACGGTTGTGTCTAACCAAGTGACTTTTTCCTGGCCGTAGAAACCGCCGAAGGCTAACTGAGTGTTCCAGGGGCCGATCTTACCGCAACTGTCGGTCTGCCACTTAAATTCGCCCATGTAGTGGGGCATAAGCGACCGTGCGTTGTCGTTCTGAGCCGAACCGGCTGCTGTTGCGGCATTGGTTGTGTTATATTCGGAATAGATACCGATGAAGCCCGAAAAGTTCTTGTTCCATTTGTGTGTCCACCTGACCTGAGGCTGCCTTGCACCCTTGCCGACATCGGTAAGCTCGTTAAAACCAAGGGTAGGGCCGGAAAAGATCATGCCCCATTCGTTCCATGTCTGGCCGATGATCAACTGGTCCTGTGCCCAGTCAAATGTCATAAATGCATGACGTAATTCAAATACACCTGCGGTAACGCCGATACTTGCGCCCCTGAAGTCACCTTCGATGAATGCGCCTGTCTTTGCGCCCCATGCGTCAGGGCCCTTGACGAGCATGTTCAGCCTTGTCTCACCGGAATAGAAATACGTGTTACCGTATTCGTTAATCCTGTTCTG